>CALQED020000088.1 GCA_943329505.2 Polynucleobacter meluiroseus
GAGAGCGCGCTAAAACCCAGCAAATTCCGGATACCAAAGTGGATATCGCTTTTGAACGTCGCCGGCCCCCACTAGTTACTAGTCCGCAGTCATTGCAAATGGCTGAATATGCCAAGAAAGTATATTCAGAGCTAGGACGCGAATTAATTTTAGGGATAGTAGCTGCAGGTGGTGGCACAGACGCTGCATTTGCTGCACTAGATACTCAAAATCCCGTGATCGAGAGCATGGGTGTCCAAGGTTTTGGCGCACATTCAAATGACGATGAATATATTTTGGTGAGCTCGATTGTGCCGAGGATGTATTTGCTCTCACGCTTAATTATGGATGTTTCGGAAGGCAAGGTCGGCGCAAAAAATTAAATCATTAGAAAGATCTGGAGATAAGTTGAAGCCACAAAATATGATAGTCATCCTGTCGGATGAGCATAATAAAAAAATTACTCAGTGCTATGGGCATGATCTTATTAGGACCCCCAATCTAGATCGTTTAGCAAAAGAAGGGACAATGTTCACTTCTGCTTATACAAATTGTCCGATTTGTGTCCCAGCTCGTGCAAGCTTAGCTACTGGGCGCTATGTACATGATGTTCAGTGTTGGGACAATGCTATTGCATATGAAGGTAATCCCATTGCTTGGGGGCACCGTTTGATGGAGACTGGTCACCAAGTCACCTCAATTGGTAAATTACATTACTCAAAAAGTGATCCTAAAGTAAACGGATTTGATGAAGAGATTTTGCCTATGCATTTGGTTGAAGGGCTAGGTGATTTGCTAGGTTTAATTCGGGATGAGTTGCCAAGAAGAAATGGGGCGTTAAATTTGGGCCCAGAATCTGGTCGTGGCGAATCTGCATATACAAAATATGATCGTGACATTACGGCTGCCGCATGTAAATGGCTAACGGAGAAAGCACTCAATAAGCCAAATAAACCGTGGGTTTTGTATGTTGGTTTGGTTGCCCCCCATTTTCCTTTAATAGCGCCGGCTGAGTTTTACGATATGTATGCCAATATCGATTTACCTTGGCCAAAGCTCTACGGAAAAGATGAAAGACCTCATCATGCATTCTTGGATGCAATGCGTTCTTGCATGGTCTTTGACGATGGCTTTACAGATGATGATATGGTGCGACGCGCGATTACTGCGTATTTTGGTTTGGTCAGCTTCTTAGATAACAACATTGGCCAAATATTGAATACAGTGCAAGACCTTGGGCTGACGAGCGATACCCGCATTATTTATAGCTCAGATCATGGCGATAATTTAGGCGCACGTGGATTTTGGGGTAAATCTACGATGTATGAAGAATCTGCTGGTATTCCATTCATTTTTTCAGGAGAAGGCGTCCCAAAGAATTCAGTTTGCGATACTCCAATCTCTTTGGTAGATATATTCCCAACCATCATGGAGGGGGTAGGAGAGCCACCACATCCTGGTGATCAAGATTTACCGGGTGAGTCATTATTTGCCATTGCCAATGGCACCACTCGCAGAGCAAATGTTCTGTCGGAGTATCACGCAGCTGGCGCAGCAACTGGAAGCTATATGACTCGGGTTGGAAAATATAAATTCATGTATTACGTCGGCATGACTCCAATGTTATTTGACCTAGAAGCTGATCCTGAAGAGCTAATAGATTTAGCGCTCGACCCAGCCTATAAAGAGGTCTTAGAACAGTGTGAGCTGGAGCTGCGTAAATTGGTAGATCCAGAAGCAGCAGATCGGGCTGCAAAGCTAGCTCAAGCGAAAAAGATTCAAGAGAATGGCGGTAAAGAAGCTATTCTCGAGCGAGGAGGCTTTCGCTTTTCGCCACCTCCTGGTGTGCAACCTTCGCGCTATAAGTGATCGATATGCGTAACCTTCTACTTTTCTTAACTTTAAGCTGCTGTACTGCTTTAGCTCAAGCGCAGTCATGGCCCACTAAGCCAATGAAGTTGATTGTGGGTACGGCAAGTGGCGGCGGTCCTGATGCCATTGCCCGGGTTATAGCTCCGCGCATGGCTGAGCGATTAGGGCAGAGTGTGATTGTGGAATTAAAACCAGGAGGAAGTGGTCAGATTGCTTCGGAATTTGTCGCCACTTCGCCAGCTGATGGCTATACATGGTTACTAACAACCACCATGATTCAATCAATTATTCCGCAGTTAAAAAAGCAGTTGCCCTATGATCCTGTTAAGGATTTCTATCCAATTTCATTAATTGGTACGACAGCAAATGTTTTGGTGGTTGGCAAACATCTCGACGTTACTAATGCTGGCCAATTTGTGGCTTTAGTAAAAAGCAAGCCTGGAAAAATGACCTATGGCTCAGCTGGGGTTGGTTCTCCAGCACACTTGGCTGGAGAATTATTTGCAACCAGTGTTGGCGTCCCAATGACCCATATTTCTTATAAGGGAGCTACCCAGGCCCTAACGGATATTGCGGGTGGACAAGTGGACATGATCATCACCTCTCCTTCGGCGGCTAAAACACTAGCGCTAGGGGGTAAGGTTTTGGTATTGGCGACTACCGGATTAAAGCGTGATCCTACCAATCCACAACTTCAACCGCTAAGTGATGTGCTCCCGGGTTTTGAAATTACCCAGTGGTGGGGAGTCATGATTCGCAGCGGTACACCAAAGGATATTTCAGATCGGATTCATGCCGAATTAGTGGCTACCTTAAATGAACCAAGCATTAAGAGTCAATTAGCTGCTCAGGGTGGAATTGCTCAAGCGATGGAGTCTGCTGCCTTTGGCAACTTTATTCAAAAAGAGCGCAATCGTTATGCTGAGATTATCAAGACAGCAAAGATCACCCCTGATAACTTGTAGCGTTCTAATCCAAGGCAGGACACCTCTTTTGGGCTATCTTAAGGTATGCATCCAGCGCCTAGGTCTCATCAATTAAGCTACTGATTCAAGATAATCATCCTTGGGTATTAGGAGATCACCCTATATTGATTAGAGGCTTTCTTCTATTAAAGAGAATAGAATATTTTTATAAAAACTCAATATTAGGAGACCGTTGTGGACGCTTGGAAATCAGAAGTAAGAGATGGCATGCAAATTGATTGGGATATGCCAATTAAGATGGATGATGGACTAATCTTACGTGCTGACATATTTCGTCCTATACGTACAGGTAAATTCCCCGTCATTTTGTCATATGGGCCCTATGGCAAAGGATTAGCATTTCAAGAGGGCTATAAAACTGCGTGGGACATTATGGAGCGCGAGAACCCAGATGTCATTAGAGGCTCTAGCAATAAATATCAGAACTGGGAAGTAGTAGATCCTGAAAAATGGGTTCCAGATGATTATGTATGTATTCGGATTGATTCACGTGGCGCGGGTAGATCACCCGGCTTTATGGATCACAATAATGCTCGCGAAACAAAAGATATTCACCTCTGTATTGAGTGGGCCGCTAAACAAAAGTGGTCTAACGGTCGTGTTGGTATGAATGGAATTTCTTATTACGGTAGTAATCAATGGCGTGCTGCGGCGAGCAAGCCAAAGCATTTAAAAGCTATTTGCGTATGGGAAGGCTGGAATGACAACTACCGAGAATCTAATCGGCACGGTGGTATTGCTTGTTCATTTCGTAAAAATTGGCTAGAGATGCAAATTAAAACTGTCCAACATGGTGTGGGGGAGAGGGGCAAGAGAAATCCAATTACTGGTGAGACAGTTTGCGGGCCCGAGACTTTATCCGAGGCTGAGCTGCGCAAAAATGTGGACGATATCTGGAAGCGAGTCATGGATAACGAAATGACTTGTGATTGGTATGACGAGCGTTCAGCTAATTTAGATAAAGTCGATATTCCACTTCTCAGTGCAGCAAACTGGGGCGGTCAAGGTTTGCATACCCGCGGTAATTTTGAAGGCTATGTACGCTCGAAGTCTAAAAATAAATGGCTAGAAGTGCATGGCGGATCACATTGGGCTCCCTTTTATACCGATTATGGAATGGGTATTCAGAAGCGCTTCTTTGATTTCTATCTCAAAGGAAAGAAAAATGGTTGGGATAAGACAACGCCTGTATCACTATTAGTCAGAAGTCCAGGTGAAAAATTTACGCCACGTTCTGAAAGCGAATGGCCATTAAAGCGGACCCAATGGACGTCACTATATTTGGATCCCAAGCAGAAAACTTTTTCTCAGTTCCCATTACAGCAAGCGGCAACAATCAAGTACGACATGATGGGTAATGGCGTGACCTTTGCTTTTCCTCCACAGACTCAAGAGGTCGAATTAACCGGACCGATGGCGCTAAAACTCTTCATTTCATCTTCCACGGTTGATGCTGATATTTTCGCTGTTGTGCGAGTATTTGATCCCAAGGGTAAAGAGGTTTTATTCCATGGTGCACTCGATCCGAAGACACCAATTGCGCAGGGCTGGCTTAGAGCCTCACATCGCAAGTTGGACAAAAAGAAAAGCCTGCCTTATCGTCCTTGGCATAGTCATGATGAGAAGCAAGCACTAGTCCCTGGCGAAATCTATGAACTAGATGTAGAAATTTGGCCAACTTGTATTGTGATACCTAAAGGCTACAGCCTTGCTTTATCGATTCGTGGCCGTGATTACGAACATGATGATGCTGCAGCTGTCTTATCCAATATGAAGAATCCTATGAAGGGTTGTGGCCCGTTCACGCATGATGATGAGCAAGATCGTCCACCCGCTATTTTTGGTGGCAAGGTCACTTTACATATGGGACCAAAGCATCCAGCAAGACTATTGGTACCAGTGATTCCGAAGAAAAAATAAGTTTGTCAAAATAAGGGAGGCTTCATGAACTACTATTTAAAGAAGTATTCATCGCTTGCAGTTTTGGCTTTATTCATCAGCTTTGTTAGTCAATTCGCTAGCGCTCAAACTGGGCCATATCCTAACAGGCCTATTAAAATTATCATTCCATTTCCGCCAGGCAATACAACCGATATCATGACGCGATTAATTGCACCCAAGCTGCAGGAGCGCTTGGGTCAAGCAATTGTTGTTGAGAATAAACCTGGAGGAGCAGGTACCGTTGGTATGGAGTTTGTTGCCAAATCTAAGCCAGATGGCTATACCCTGGTTGCATCACAGGGTGGCAATATGGTGGTGCTTCCGCATACCAGCAAGAATGTGCCATATAACCCGATTACAGATTTCACCTCTATTGCTTTGTCTACCTATAACTATCAGGTGATTACAGCAAGCAATCAAACGCCATTTAAAACTTTTTCTCAAATGATTGAGTGGGCCAAGGCAAATCCTGGGCAGTTAACAGTAGCCTCAAATGGGGAGGGCGGGTTCCCGCACATTGTTTTTGAGCATTTAGCAAAAACTGCAGGCATTACATTTACACATGTGCCCTATAAAGGAAGTGCTCAGATTGTTACCGATATGGTTGGCGGTCAAGTCATGACCTCGGTTGACGGTGTTAGTGGTCCTGCGCCACATATTCGCTCTGGTTCGATACGTTTGCTGGCAATTTCTAATAAATCAAAGGTTCCAGAGTGGCCAAACACGCCAACCGTATCAGAAACTATCGCTGGCTGGACCTCTAATGGCTGGTTTGGGTACTCTGGTCCTGCCGGAATGAATAAAGATATCGTACGTAAGTTAAATGTCGAAATTAATCGCGCCATGAACTCCCCTGAAGTAGTGGAGCAGTTAAAGACTTATGGATTGGAGGTAGTTTCAGAACCCCCAGAATATTATGATCGCGTACTTAAAGAAGACTATGCTAGATATGGCAAGCTTGTTAAAGATATTAACTACGTGCCACATTGATAAACCGAAACAAGATCGATTTAAAACTACATTACTATTTCTATAAAAGAGACAATTGTGCAAGTACCTTGGTGGGATCAGCCAAATCGAGTTTTACTCATCAATCTACGAGAGGGTGATGAGCCAAAGATTCATGCTGATGAGTTAATTGCAGATTTGAAGCGTTATGATGCCACTGCATTTTGCATTAGTGGCGGCGGAATTGTCGCTTTCTATCAAA
>CALQED020000089.1 GCA_943329505.2 Polynucleobacter meluiroseus
CTCATTAATCCAAGCCCGGCGTTTTACAACGCGCCCATGATTGCCCTATCCGATTTATTGACTACCAACAGCTGTTTTAACAAAGTCTTTTTTGCCAATAGTGGCGCCGAAGCTAACGAAGGGGCAATTAAGCTTGCTCGCAAATGGGGTCAGTTGAATAAAAATGGTGCCTTTGAAATCATCACTTTTGATCACAGCTTCCATGGCCGCACGCTGGCGACCATGAGCGCCTCCGGTAAGCCAAACTGGGATACGATGTTCGCGCCACAAGTCTCCGGCTTTCCAAAGGCAGACTTGAACGATTTAGACTCTGTTAAGAAGTTGGTAACTGATAAAACCGTTGCCGTCATGATCGAGCCAGTGCAAGGCGAAGGCGGCGTCATTCCAGCCACCAAAGAATTTATGCGTGGACTGCGTGAGTTCACCAAAGAGAACAACATCCTACTCATTGCCGATGAAGTACAAGCGGGCTGTGGCCGGACTGGAACCCTCTTTGCATATCAACAATACGGTATCGAGCCCGACATCATGACCTTAGGTAAAGGTATTGGTGGTGGTGTTCCCCTTGCAGCTTTGATGGCCACTGATGCAGTAGCCTGCTTCGTGCCAGGCGATCAAGGTGGTACTTATAACGGTAACCCCCTGATGACTGCAGTAGGTATTAGCGTGATCGAACAGTTGCTGGCTCCGGGATTTTTGGATAGCGTGAAAGCCAAGGGCGAGCTTCTAAAATCAGAATTACTCAAGCTGTGCGCTGAATTTAATCTCGAAGGCGAACGTGGTGAAGGCTTACTACGCGCGCTGATGCTCGGTAAAGACATTGGTGGCAAGATAGTTGATTTAGCTCGTGAGCGCAGCCCCGAAGGCTTGCTCATCAACTCACCAAGGCCAAACTTATTACGCTTTATGCCAGCATTGAATGTCAGTGATGATGAGATTCGTCAAATGTGCAATATGCTGCGCGAATTACTCAAAGAAGCTACTTAAGTAGTTTTTACTCGCGCAACGGATTCATCTTCAGTTAATCTGAGGTGAATCAAGACATCAGTCAACTAAATTTTTTGGCAACGAGAAGGTGACATCTTCTACCACGCCAGATAAAGCACGGACACTACGCGGCCCAAACTCTTGAATGCGCGCAACAATCGATTGCGCCAGGCTTTCAGGGGCCGAAGCGCCAGCAGTTAAGCCTACCCGCTTTTTACCTACAAACCACTCTGGCTTCAGTTGTTCGGGGGCATCCACCATGTAAGACGGCACTCCTAATTTTTCTGATAATTCACGCAAACGATTAGAGTTCGAGCTTGACGCGCTACCCACCACAATGACCACCTCTACTTGAGGCGCCATAAATTTCACAGCATCTTGGCGATTCTGAGTGGCATAACAAATATCCTGCTTGCGTGGCTGAACAATATTGGGGAATTTTTTAGTGAGCGCTTCCACAATTTCTTTAGTCTCATCAACTGACAAAGTCGTTTGGGTTACAAACGCCATTTTTTCATCACTCGAAAAAGATAAATTGGCGAGGTCAGCCACTGTTTCAATCAAGAAGATACCTTCTTTAACTTGTCCCATCGTACCGTCTACTTCGGGATGGCCGGCATGACCAATCATCAGTACTGTGAAGCCATCTTTGCACAGCTTGATAACTTCAAGATGCACTTTGGTCACCAATGGGCATGTGGCGTCATACACCTGCAAGCCACGCTGCTGAGCATCTTCACGCACCTCTTGAGAAACACCGTGGGCACTAAAGACCACAATGCCACCCTTGGGAACTTCGTGCAGCTCTTCTACAAACACTGCGCCCTTGCCACGCAACTCATTCACCACATAGGCGTTGTGCACAATTTCATGACGCACGTAGATAGGTGCGCCAAAACGAATCAGCGCTTCATTGACGATATTGATTGCGCGATCTACCCCTGCACAAAAGCCGCGGGGCTGTGCCATCAAAATTTCTGCGGTATCGGTTGGATTCATAATTTAGAGAATAGCAACAATCTGTGCTTCAAAGGTAACTTTTCGCCCTGCCAGAGGATGGTTGAAATCAAACCACGCGCCCTCTTCGTTGATCGACTGCAAAACACCAGCATATTGAGCACCACCAGGCGCATTAAATTCAATCACATCACCGGGATTAAATTCCACATCAGCATCACGACCTTCTTTGAGAGCCTTCAAAGATACCCATTGCACCAAATCTTCTTTGCGATCACCAAAACTTTCTGTTGGTGATAACAAGGTACTTTTTTTATCACCAATACCCAAACCTAACAACACTTTTTCAAAGCAAGGTGCAAATTGCCCAGATCCCATCAAAACCGTCGCAGGACGATCAACAAAAGTATTGATGTAATCCTCCCCGTTAGGCAGAGTGAGTCGATAGTTGAGCGTCAAATAGGAGTTCGGCAAAACGGTAAGCTTAGTCATAAGGTAATTGTATCTAGCCCTGCGTCAACTGTGGACTCCCCCATTCCTCATTGGCCAAAAAATGAGCAACCCCGAGAAAAACTCCGCCTGCTTGGTGCGCAATCCCTCAGCGATGCTGAATTACTGGCGATCTTTTTACGAGTTGGGGTCCAAGGCAAAAGCGCGGTTACTTTGGCTAAGGACGTACTCCATTACTTTGGGAGCCTGCCTCGCTTGTTGGCCAGTAGCCCTGAAGAATTTATTCGTATTCATGGCATGGGAATCTCAAAATGGTCGCAAATACAGGCTGCCTACGAGCTTGTTAAACGCAGCCTTGAGGATGGCCTAGCCCAAGGCTCTATTTTTTCCACCCCGGGCCACGTAAAGGAGTTTTTACAAGCCAAAATTGGGGGCTTACCCCATGAGGTGTTTGTATGCCTACACCTAGACTCAAACCTCCATCTCATCGAGTGCCAAGAGCTTTTTAGGGGCTCAATTACCCAAACTGCCGTCTATCCCAGGGAAATTCTTAAAGAGGCTCTAGCGAGAAACGCCAGCGCCATGATCGTGGCTCACAATCACCCCAGCGGCAACCCATTGCCCAGCAGTGCTGATCAAGAACTCACCGTGACGCTCATGAAGGCCCTCCAATTGGTTGATATTCCCCTCCTAGACCACTGTATTGTCAGTAATCGTGGTTTTTTCTCTTTTTCAGAGTCAGGCCTGATGAATATTGATAAAAATTGATAGTGATTACTAACTTATAAAAGTGAGATGGAGATTTTGGCAGGTTTTTAACTTCCCAAAAGGGGTAAAGCTCCCTAACAAAGCTAATCAGGACTAGCCCAAAATAGGCTTAGGCTGATACAATCTTCTTTTTTCGCAATTAATGGAGTTAGTCATGGCAAAAGTTTGCCAAGTCACTGGGAAGAAGCCGATGGTTGGCAACAATGTATCCCATGCAAACAATAAAACGAAGCGTCGCTTTTTGCCGAATTTGCAAAATCGTCGTTTCTGGGTTGAATCTGAAAACCGTTGGATTAGCTTGCGCTTAACCAATGCTGGTTTGCGCGTTATCGACAAAAACGGCATCGATGCTGTCTTGTCTGATCTACGTGCTCGTGGCGAAATTTAAGGAGCGCACAAATGGCTAAAGGCGGCAGAGAAAAAATCAAGTTAGAGTCATCAGCTGGTACTGGTCACTTCTATACAACTTCAAAAAACAAGCGTACTAAGCCTGAGAAAATGGAGATCATGAAATTTGATCCTACTATTCGCAAGCACGTTGCTTATAAAGAAACAAAGCTAAAGTAATCTGACTTACTTTCAGCAAATAAAAAACCCGCTTTGATGCGGGTTTTTTATTACCTAAATCTTATGACTCTTTCAGTTTGTGATTAATTGCTTAAGCGTAACGACGCAATCTCAATGAGAATTCACGCAAACTCGTTAAACCGCTATCTTCAGCACGTTGACACCATGCATGCAACTGCAGCACCAATTGCTCTCTAGTGGCGCTAGAGCGACCCCAGATTGCCTGAAGATCCCGACGCATCTCAATCATCTTACGCAACTGAGCATTGCTAGCCATCAGCTCTTCAAGCTTAGCTTTCTCTTCCTCGCTTAAGCGGGCTTCATCTTTAGACAACCAAGTACGGGCATCGCTTAAATGAGCTGCTAGAACTTGCATGTGCTGAACTTCATTGCTAAAGAAGTTACGCAATGTTTTGCTATAGCGCGCCATGATTTCATAACGATTGGCAATGATGGCTTCCAAAGTATTCTGATCCGCAGGACGCAAATCACTCAAGACAGGCTTAGGTGGTGTTTTCTTTACTGTTGCCAAACCTACTGCACTCATCATCTGAATGTAGAGCCAACCAATATCAAATTCATACCATTTATTGGAAAGCTTAGCGCTCGTTGCAAAAGTGTGATGGTTGTTATGCAACTCTTCACCACCAATCAAAATACCCCATGGGAGAATATTGGTTGAAGCATCTTCGCAATCGAAATTGCGATAACCCCAGTAGTGGCCAATACCGTTAATCACACCAGCAGCTGTAATGGGGATCCATAACATTTGTACAGCCCAGACAGTCAGCCCGATACCGCCAAATAAAAAGACATCAATGATGAGCATGATGGCCACACCCTGCCAAGAAAACTTGGCATAGATATTGCGCTCAAGCCAGTCATCGGGAGTGCCATGCCCAAACTTATCCATCGTCTCTTGATTCTTGGCTTCATTTTTATAAAGCTCAGCCCCGCGAGAAAGCACTGTGCCAATACCTAAAATTTGTGGGCTATGTGGGTCATCCACGGTTTCACACTTTGCATGGTGCTTGCGGTGAATAGAAGCCCACTCTTTAGTGACCATGCCAGTAGTTAGCCAGAGCCAAAAACGGAAAAAGTGAGAAGCGATTGGATGCAGGTCTAAGGCACGGTGCGCCTGGCAACGATGCAAAAAGATCGTGACTGCCGCAATAGTGATATGGGTAGCGGCCAAAGTGAATAAGGCAATCTGCCACCAAGACCAATTTAAATAGCCATTGGCAAGCCAATTGAGCAAGACATCAAAACCTGAGCTAGAAACAGTATTCAAAAGAGCATCCTATTTAAGTATTAGCCCTTATTTTAGAGCTTTTTAGGTCTTTTTGGGCTTATCTTTCGCTATCTCTTCAGATTTTGGCTTTTTAGCTTTTTCTGGCATGCTGCCTTTTTTCTGGAAAACCGCTCCAAAAAAGCCATCTGTGCCATGAATATGGGGCCACAACTGCCACCAAGGGTTGTCTGGAGAGCACCCCAATGGAAATTTATCCTTTGGAAACAATGGCTTAAGAACTTCAGCCGCTGGAACAGCCTCAAAATCTGGATGTTTTACTAGGAAATCATCTGCAATGGCTTGATTTTCTTGCGGCAAAAAACTGCAAGTAGCGTAAACCAGACGACCTCCCGGTTTGAGTAAACGGGCAGCGGAAGCCAGAATATTCATTTGCTTTTGATTGAGCTCCAAGACTCCTACTGGGGTTTGGCGCCACTTGAGATCGGGATTGCGACGCAATGTACCCATTCCACTGCAGGGGGCATCCACTAAAACTCGGTCTATCTTGCCAGCCAAGCGCTTGATCTTGGCATCGTTCTCGCTATCGATCCATACGGGATGTACGTTTGAGAGGCCGCTACGGGCTTGTCTTGGCTTCAAATTAGCCAAACGACGCTCAGATGTATCAAAGGCGTAAAGACGCCCTGTGGATCGCATCAAGGCTCCAATAGCCAGAGTCTTGCCACCGGCACCCGCACAAAAATCAACCACCATCTCACCACGCTTGGGCGCAAGCAGATATGCCAATAACTGACTACCTTCATCTTGCACTTCAAACATACCCGCTTTAAAACCAGCAGTATTTTGCAAAGCAGGTTTTCCCATAATGCGCACACCATCAGGTGCATAGGGTGTTGGAATAGCTTGATAGCGTCCACCTAAGGCATTCATCTGCGTCAATAAATCTCCACGATTCGTTTTCATGGTGTTGGCACGCAAATCCAAAAGCGCAGGATGCATTA
>CALQED020000090.1 GCA_943329505.2 Polynucleobacter meluiroseus
CCACGAGGACCCACTTTAGGCATTAACCAGCCCACAATAGGCCTTAACCAATTCGGCATTTTTCTTAAGGGAAGACCACCAGCTGCACGCTCCACATTTTTCATGAAGCCAACTACAGCAGAGTGACGTTTACCGGCCGTTCCCGGTGCGGAGGTGCGAACTTCATCGCCCAAAAGATTTAATAACTCTTCACCGCGCTCATTGCGTACGATCAGCCATTGCTCGCCTTGTCCACCCATATAGCCAACCGTAATGTCAGACAGCACATTGGTGTAATCAACACAGGTACGGCAGGTTAGAGGAAAGAAGTCATTTGGCAAAGTAGAGAGTGGTAATTGAAGAAAAGGAATCTCTTTCTTCTTGCCATTTTTAAAGCGCACTTCAACGTGGTAATCCGCTCTAAATTCCAGATAGTTAATCTCATCGGGTTCTGAGCTAATGAGCGACAGAAAGTGATGAAAATTCTCGGTAGTGGTGTTATCAGAGCAAGGGGTGCCAATCACATAAAGCTTTTCTAGACCAAGCTCTTTCTCGAGAGCCCTTAAGGCATAGACTTGGCAGGGGATGCCAATGACTGCCATCTTTTTGTAGCCTTTAGCAATGGCTGGCTCTAGCAGGGAGAGAAGTGGGGCATATCCCATTCTCATGCCACGGCATTTGGCCATATCAGAGGCCTTATCAATGATGATCGGCAATGGTTTCCAGCGGTCATTGGGATCCTCGGTCATCGTCAGAATGGCATCGACTGCACCCGTTTCGAGAAGACGCTCACCGATGCGAGTAGTAATACCAGTCCATTGTGCACCTGTGCTGGGATTCTTCAATCCAGCCCTGAGCATTTTAGTAAAGGGGCCAAAATGGAGTTCATCAGGACGACCCAAGTCTCTTGCCCTACCATGAACCTGAGTTTCTAATGCTGGGTAATTAGGCTTAATAAATTGACAAGCCTCACCGCAACGTTTTGGATTATCAGTTCGAGAAATACCACAATCAGTGCAAAGGCTCCGATAGGGTGCATTAGCAGGGTTCACACAGGCCTTTGATCATTATGATGAATAAGGTATTGGAGTAAAAAGCAAAGCAAACATATTGCATTTATTATGACCTGAATATGAAATATTTGCAGACCGATTTGATGAATATGGAGAGTAATGATGTTGCCGAATATCCCCCTAAAAAGAATTGATGGATCCGCAGAAAATTTGCAAGATTACGCTGGGAAGGTGCTCTTGATTGTGAATGTCGCGAGTCATTGCGGATTTACTTCTCAATACCGTGATTTACAAAATCTTTACACCGCAAATCAAGCCAAAGGCCTTGAGATACTGGGCTTCCCATGTAATCAGTTTGGCGCCCAGGAGCCAGGTACAGCAGGTGAGATTGCCAATTTTTGCAGTAGTAAATTTGGCGTTACGTTTCCAATGTTTGAAAAAATTGAGGTGAATGGCGACGGTACTCATCCCTTGTATACCTATTTAAAGGAACAGGCGCCTGGAATTTTGGGAACCACCGGAATTAAGTGGAATTTCACTAAATTTCTGGTTAGTAAGGATGGCCAATCCATCACACGACTTGCATCTGCAGACGGCGCAAGCAAGATGGAAGAAGTCATTCAAAAACTACTCTAGATGAGATGCCATCTAGAGAGCTAATTATTTCTTTTTCTTTTGATCGGAATCCAGCCATTCGTTGACATCTGGGAAGGCATCTTGAACTTCCCCCATAAATTCGCGAACCATGTAATACAGGCCGGCAATTAATAGGCAAAAAACAAAGATGGAGAGAAGGAGTAATGTAGTGTTACTCATTTTTTACGATTCAACAATGCTGATAATTTGAAATAAATCCCAAAACAAAATATGGATGGCACCCAAAGTGCTGTAAAGATCGACTGTTCACGATCCTCCACTACAAACCATAAATAGGCAGAGGTAAAGAAAGAAATCACCACCGCCATGAGAATGAAGTAATCTGATTTTTTAAACATACTCACTCCTTCACTTCGTTATTAAAATAATCCCCAATTCCGTAGCCAATTGCACTCAGAAGGCACCCAATGATAGCGCAGCCACCCAATACGCGAATGCCCGAAGAAATACCAAAAGAAAATAGATCCACAGAAATGAAGTCCCACAGACTCAAGGTAATCAAAATAAAACTAATGGAGCTAATGAAAAAGCCAAAAATAATCAGAATTTTTTCGGCTAATTTCGGAAAGGTAGTCAACTAGGCCACCGATTCTACTGGCTTAGCTGGCCATATAAAATTGGTCATTGCTGCAATGGTGATACATAGCAAGATGATTTCTAAGAGATAGACGCCACAATAACCCGTTGCTGGATTGTTGAGATCTGCGCCAAAATAATTTCTGGAGGCCATGCCGGCCAGAATATCCCGAAATACACCCCCAACACCAATGGCGATACCTGCAGCAGTAGCTTGTACTGCACCCCATGCACCGAGCGCTAAACCACTTTGATTTTCTGGTGCGTATCTCATAGTGGCAGTTAAGGTTCCATGACTAAATAGCCCGTTTCCAAATCCAATCAACAGGACACCCACAATAAAAATGAGTGTGCTATTCAAGGGCGCAGCTATGATCACCAGCATGAATGCAGGGATACCAATTTTGGCGCCATTGCTAGCCATCTTAAAAGGGTCGTAACCAGCACTTAATACTTTGGAAGCAATGCTAAAGCCAAATAAACAACCAATAGCTAAAGTCGCGGTTAGTACAGTAGTGGCGCTGACGCTCATATTTAATAATTCACCACCATAAGGCTCTAGCAAAACATCATTCATGCTAAATGCCATAGTGCCAAAACCGACTGCAATTAAGCGACGAATTGCTTGGCCACCTTCTTTAAAGGTTTCCCAAGATTCTTTAAAGTTTTGCTCTCTAGCTACGAGGGCTCTTGCGCGTGCTTCTTCGCGACTTTCCTGCTTCCAGAGTGCAATTGCATTTAATACGATGGTGACCACGGCGCTACCTTGAATCACTTGTATTAAGCGTCCAGGACTGTACTCTTCTAATAACTGACCAAAAATCAGAGCGCTACCAATCATGCCGATGAGGAGCATTACAAACATCAGGCCAACAATGTTCGGTTGGGCTTTAGGGGGTGCAAGATCGCACGCTAAAGCCAGACCTACAGTTTGGGTCGTGTGAATACCGGCACCAACAAATAGAAATGACAGGCCAGCAGCTGCTAGCCCAATCCATGCCGGTGCTTCGCTAGCATTACCTGCGCCAGCTAACACTAGTAAAGCAAAAGGCATGATGGCTAATCCACCAAATTGGACCATTGTGCCCATCCAAATATAGGGAACACGACGCCAACCTAGCGCAGATTTATGGGTATCTGAGCGAAAACCAATTAACGCTCTAATCGGGGCAAAAATAATAGGCAAGGAAACCATAATCGAGACTAGCGATGCCGGTACCTTTAACTCAACAATCATCACACGATTGAGGGTTCCAACCAGCAGGACCAAGGCCATGCCAACCGATACTTGAAATAGAGAGAGTCTTAGTAGTCTACCTAGGGGTAATTCAGCGGACGCGGCATCTGCAAAAGGTAAAAATCGAGGACCTAAGCTCGCCCAAGTGCTGATTAATTTTTGACTAAAACGATTCATGTAAAACTGAGTTTAACTGACGAATACACGAAACAAAAAAATAAGACCCAGATCTAATGATCTAGGTCTTATGAGACAAAGTAAAACTTATTTTTGTGCTGATGGTGCCGTTGGTGCTGCTGCAACAGCGCCAGCTTTAGTAGATTTACCACCCTCTAAAAAAGCCTTCACCCAAGTTGTGTTATTGAGTAGTGCTAAATGTACTGAAAAAGAACCAACTGCTACTGCACCCAAAAACAATGGAATGCCAACGGTTGGTCTTACTACTGTCCACATTTTTCCGTAGATCATCTCAAGCTCCTTAAATTACTTCAACCAAGGTGAATAGATATAAGCAAGCAAGTGGGCGAGTGCTGCAATCATCCCAAAAAATTGCGTACCTTGAATGAGGTTGCGATGTAACTCTTCCGCCTCCTCAACACTCAGACCTGTAAGAGTGTTATTTGTCATAGCTTTCTTCCTCTCAAATCTAACTGCGTCGTGCTAACCCACACGAGGGCACTTAATTAACCTTCTTTACTACAAGGTGAATTTAGTACGAATGTGTAAAAAAATCTATACAGTTTTGTAAGGAATTTCCCTTATAGGCCAATGTATTGCAGTGCAATATAACTTGTCCGCAACTGTGATTTTTAAAGAGTCTAGAGGCATATGCAAGATAGAATAAAGTTCATCCAATGTCTGATTTGGGGTCTGAAATGAGCAAACCGGTTGAGCGCTTTGGCACGCTCAAAATACTATTCGAGATCGCCTGTGCTGCAGGGGGCTTTGGAATGGGCCTTTTGTTTGCCAAGCAGCTTGATTTAGGCAGCGTCCCTGCGGTCTTTATGGGTCTCATGGGGGCGATTTTCACCTTTATTCTTGCCCAGGGCCTGACCAGCTTCATTTTTCGTATACTGAGACGAGATTAATTTGGGGCTCAGCCTCTTTGGTAATAAGGAATAGGTCATGAATAAGCAATCTGAATCAAGCGCAGTAGACACAAAATTCAAAAGAACCATGCTTTGGCTCAAATTTGCCATTGTTGTCTTTCCAATAGCCTTGCTTGGCCAGATCTGGATTCTTTATCAAGAGTATTCCTTCACCAATCTACTGTTTGTCTTGATTACCGCCTTTGCCTTGTATTCGACCATCAATTCATACAAAAAATTTAAGGCCTACGAGGCTGCTACTAAGAACCAGCAATAAGCAGGATATGTGGGTTTACCCTAGGTAGGAAAGCTTAAATAGGTGTCAATCTTGATTGACATATTGTGAATCAAGAGGAAGAATCATTTTCATGATTTTCCTAGACCCATTTCAAGCTATTTCTAAATAGCCCTTAGCATGCAACTACTCAATCTTGGTGTGAATCATCACACGGCTCCAATCGATATTCGCGAGAGTGTTGCTATTCATCCGGAAGATTTACAAGATTCATTATTGGACCTTCGTGATTATTTAGCGGGCACCCATTCTGAATCAATGCCAGAGGTAGCCATTTTATCTACCTGTAATCGTATGGAGATTTATTGCGCCGCTAATGATGTTGCTCATACTGCGCATCATTTAGAGGAGCGGGCATTTGATTGGCTGACATCTCAAAAGCGTTTACAAAGTGACATATTGAAACCCTATATTTATTCTGCAAAAGAGACTGATGCTGTAAAGCATGTATTTAGAGTGAGTTGTGGAATGGATTCGATGGTTTTGGGGGAGACCCAGATACTAGGTCAAATGAAAAAGGCCGTTGAATTTGCTGATCAAGCAGGCACCTTGGGAACATACCTCAAACCCTTATTCAATAAGACTTTTTCAGTTGCCAAAGCGGTCCGAGCAACCACAGAAATTGGCGCACATTCAGTCTCAATGGCTGGCGCCTCAGTTCGTTTAGCAGAACGAATTTTTGGTGATCTCAAAGACTCAAAAGTTTTGTTTATTGGCGCAGGCGAAATGATTCAGTTATGTGCTTCGCACTTTGCTGGCAAAAGACCAAAAGAGATTGCGATCACCAATCGGACAGTAGATCGTGGTGATGAGATGGCAAAAGTGTTTGCTGAAAAAGGATTGCAAACAGATTCCTTCCCGTTGCAGTCTTTGCCAACTCGCTTGCATGACTTTGATGTCATTGTTTCCTGTACAGCTAGCTCCTTGCCCATCATTGGTATGGGCATGATTAAAACAGCACTAAAAGTCAGAAATAGTAGACCGATTGTCTTGATTGATCTAGCGGTTCCCCGTGATATCGAGCCAGAGATTCGGTCCCTCAAGGATGCTTACCTATACTCGGTTGATGATTTGGGTACGGTTGTGAATGAAGGCCGCAATATTCGCGAACTTTC
>CALQED020000091.1 GCA_943329505.2 Polynucleobacter meluiroseus
AAATAGACACAAAACAAAGCCGTTGCTGCCAAAGTAAAGAATTTTTTCATGTACTCTAACCTCCAATATCTTTCTATTATTACATTGAGATAGTCAATAGCGGAATCGACCAGAATCACAGGACTCACTCCTACTTAAAAGAACAGGGCCACTTTTTTATCATCGCATCAAAAACAAGAGAGGCAAATGCCTCATTCATTCTATTGGGTTGGGAGGCAACATAATCTCTGACGACTTGAGCGCGCTCTTTAATACCAACATTTTGGGGGACACAAATTTTTTTGTCGTAATGAGCATTATCTTCAACTCCCAAAATAATCCCGATACATAATCCTTGGTTAAAGTTTTCTGCTTTTGCTCTACCATCTGCTATCTCACTACATACCAAGTTAAGTCTTGCCGTAGATAGATCGGGCATAGTATTCATATTAAGTTCTCCTGCAGCCCAAGAGGGGTTCGCACATAACAAAGCAAAGAGTATGGTCAAAACTTTGCCGCTGAGTTTCTCATTCATATAGGGAGTGTAATAAAAAACCACCCGAAGGTGGTTTTAGTATTTCTTGGTGTCACGGACCATAATTGAAGAGGGCCGAGGATAAATAATTCAAATTACTTATCTAGCTTTACAGTAACGCCACTAGCACTGAGATTTAATTGAAGGCCCTCAGAAGTGCTTGTTAAGCGCATAATGACGCCATTTTCATTCTTAAGAATCGTGCCTCCAACACCACCGCCTAAGGTAATGCTGCTTTCTAGCTTAGTAAAGGTTCCGGGGAACTTAGATAGCTCGGCTAAATCATAAACCTCACCGCTTGCAGATAACTTAGATACCCCCACATTTGCACCAAGACTCACTCCACCAATTTTGAAAGGATATTTTTTCCCTTGATAGGTAAGAACGCCGCCTCCGGTGCTACCACCTACAATTAATGCAAACTGTGTTTCATTAATGCTTACTGTGCCTGATGGTTTTTTTGGAGCATCTGCCGCGCTAACACCAAAACTCAAAATAGATAGGCTCAAAATGAGAAACGAAAGGATTTTACGAATACTTGTCATATAACTTCTCCATTAGTTGCAACCCATCAACACCATGGTTACAAAATTAGCAATATTGCTTTTTTGAGCTTACTCCGGTTGTTTGAACAATACAAATAAAACCACCCGAAGGTGGTTTTATTATTTCTTAGCGCCCCAGAATGGAGCTGGGCCGAAGATGTCTAGCTCTACCCTTAGATCTTGGGGCTTGGATAAATTGTGTGGGAGACGTGTTCCCCGTTTTTATTTACTTTCACCAAAACCATATCGCCGACACCAACTACTTTTCCTGTGAAGGCCTCAATATTGACGTGATGTGTAACCAGGATGAGTGGTGTCTTAGATTGCTTTGCTAATTCATTTTTAACGAAGGCCTCCAATGCTTTAGTTTGTCTCTTTTCTAGACTCATATCGTCAAAGAATGATCCAAGTGATGGCTCAATCTTTACTGGGCCTTTATTAAGAAGAGTTGCCGTATCTAAACATCTACACCACGGGCTACTAAACACTTCTGCTTTTTGAATGCCTTGGTTGGTCAGCCATATCCCTATTGCCTTAGCTTGCCTTTTGCCGTAATCACCTAAGTTACGCTGAGTGGCGCACTGAGTAACAATATACCCAGCAGGATCTCCAAAGCCGGGGGCATCAGCATGCCTCATCAGCAGGACATGCTGACCGTCCTGTAAATCATTTTTCAAATTAGCCATTGCTTGCTGAGCGATACAAAGACCGATCAGAAAAAAAATGTATGTGGTAATTGCTCGATTAAAACGATTCATAAAAATTTTGTCGGATAGCCAAGCTAGCCTACTCACCTAATGTTAATGGGCCACTACATTAATGACGCCCTTCATGCCAGCCTCATAATGGCCTGGCTCAAAACATGCCATGGCATATTGCCCCGGCTGTTTAAAAGTCCAAAGCAATTCTGCTTGCTGTCCGGGCTTTGCTGAAATTTCATTTGTATGGTGATGTCCTATAGCGCTTGGGTTAGCCATCTCTTTAGCATGAGCAATGATTTCCTTTTCACTACCAATCACCAGCTCATGGTCTGTCTTGCCCTTATTCACCAAAATGATGCGAATAGGTTCGCCCGCCTTCGCCTCCCATATTGCTGGAGAAAAACGCATGGTGTCATCAACTTCTATGCGAACCTCTTTCATTGACGGGGCAAGTACTTGTGCTGGTACGGCGTGATCATGGCCATGACCATCACCACCATGCTCATTAAAGTAGGAAAGAGAATATAAAGATGCGGCAATAACAATAGCCAGACTTATAGCCCCATAAATTAAGGCGGCCTTTATTTTTACCTTACCTTTACCCTCCATTAAATACATCGCCAACAAAGACATGGCAAACCCAACTGGAACTACCCATGAACTTCTAGCTGGAGAGTCTGGAAAATGTTGAAGTCCGCCGGTAAAAAAACCCAAACCAATTGAGGCAACAATGCCAATGGCTAATACATCAGTCCAGCTATGATCTTTATCGGGATTTGCAATCTTTTCTAGTGTGCCGCCAACTAGATAAATTGCGATTCCGAATACGGCAGTCCAGATAGCCCGTTCGCCACTAAAAAATCCATGTGTAATAGCGCCAGCAGTAAAGCTAATCCCCGTATATTTACAAAGAGATGAAATGTGGCTAAGTGGAAAGTTCATATGTTCATCTTAAGGGAAATTGAACAATGTTGTTTTAAACGACCTTGCCAGCAAGCATCCCAAATGATTTGGTGTGGTTAAAGAGATTTAGAACAAATAGATAGCGGCCAAATAGTCGAAAGGTGTTCGCCTTAGAACACCATAAACCCCAAGACTAGAAACAAAAAATGACCGCCTAAGCAGTCATTTTCAATTTTTTAATGGCCGGAAAACTTCTTTTACTCTTTTGGTTTTTTCTTAACTGTATAGCTCCAAAAGAATTAAAAAATGCTTGCGGGGCCCCTCGTTATTAAGTAATTCGAACGATTAAATCTGGCAGTCCATCAACATGGCCTTTAAGAACATCGCCTTTTTTAACTGCGGCTACGCCCGCTGGTGTACCAGAAAAAATCAAATCGCCAGCTTCGAGCGCAAACAATGTCGATAAGTAGGCGATAGTATCTGGTACGTTCCAAATCAGTTGATTTAAATCGCCTTCTTGTCGTAACTCATCGTTGACAAAAAGTCTAACTGCGCCATTGCTTGGATGTCCACATTGACTAACTGGCATCAAAGCAGAACAAGGTGCCGACTGATCAAATGCTTTACCGGTATCCCAAGGACGCCCCATTTTCTTTGCTTCGCCTTGCAAATCACGACGCGTCATATCTAAACCAACGCCATAACCCCAAACATGATTAAGCGCCTGTTCGGGAGAAATATTTGAACCGCCTTTACCAATCGCCACAACCATTTCAATTTCGTGATGAACATCCTTGGATAAGCTTGGATAGGCCATATCCTGACCGTCTGTTACGACCGTCGTAGCTGGCTTCATAAAAAAGAAAGGTGGCTCCCGGTCCGGATCATGTCCCATTTCACGAGCATGGTCTGCATAGTTTCGCCCAACACAAAAAATTCGATTCACTGCAAAGCGGCGAGTATCCCCTTCTACTGGTATGGAATTCACTTTAGGGGGATCAATCACAAATTCTGCGCTCATTACTATCCTTTCGGGGTTAATTAGATGACCTAAACTGGGTTTCTAGCTTCAATAAAAAATATGGCTTTCATTAATAAAGTCGACTATACCAAATTGATAGTGAATCGTAAAAGGTTGTGCTATTTTAGTCAGGCGACTTTCCCCAACATAATAATTAGGAGACTATTCGAATGAAGAGCAAATTATCTAAACTGATGCGCCTTTTTTTGATGGCAGGCATCTTAGCAGGCTCACCGTTGCTGGCCTATGCTCAATCTGACTACCCCAACAAACCGATCCGATTGATTATTGGTTTTCCTGCCGGGGGCTCCACTGACATTGTCGGAAGGGTCGTTGCGCAAAAGCTGGGTGAACGTTTAGGCCAAACTATTGTGGTCGAAAATAAAGGCGGCGCTGGCGGCACTATTGGCACTGATGCTGCTGCTAAAGCGGCGCCTGATGGCTACACTCTCACGCTAGGCACAACTAGCACAATGGCGGTAGCTCCTGGCGCATATTCTAAGCTTGGCTATGATCCAATTAAGAGCTTTTCACCGATCTCTCTCGTGGCTGTTACTCCATACTTATTAGTAGTGAACCCACAGGTTCCTGCTAACTCCTTAGCTGAATTAGTGACGCTAGCTAAAAGTCAGCCCGGTAAATTGAATTTTGCGTCAGCAGGCAATGGCTCTACTACTCAGCTTGCAATGGAAATGCTCAATGATGTTACTGGTATGAAGATGACTCATGTCCCTTATAAAGGGAATGCTGAAGCAGACTTAGCCATCCTCTCCAATCAAGTACAGGTTCTCTTTGGTTCTATGCCAGCATTACTGCAGCACGCTAAAACCAATAAACTCCGTGCACTTGCTGTAGGTAGTGCTAAGCGCTCTCCAGCACTTCCAGATACGCCTACTGTTGCAGAGCTAGGCTATCCCGGATTTGAAGCAGCCCTATGGTTGGGAATACTGGCTCCAGCTGGAACGCCTAAGCCTATTATTGATAGGCTAAATAAAGAACTTGTTGCGATTGTGGCAACGCCTGATTTTAAAGCAGCGATGGACAAAAATGGTGCAGATGCAACTAGCAACACGCCCGAACAATTTGCAAGCTTAATCCAAAATGAAGTGGGTAAATACGGCAGTATCGTTAAAAAACTTGGTATCAAGCTCGACTAATATCAACGCAAATTATGCTGATGCACATGGTATTTAAAAAGTGTGCATCAGCATCCTAAATAGAAACAATCAGCGGGCTACTGAGATTCTTGGTGGACGGTACAAAATTGTCCAAAGCCTGAGGATGGCGAATTTCAGTTAGTGATGCAGTTAATCCAGATCAAAATACCTTTGGAGTAAAAATGCCAACTTATACAGTCACCTATTCAAATATCAAAATAGGCTCCGCACAAATGGAGGGTATTGCACAGGCTATTACCAAGACTCACAATGAGTGTACGGGCGCAAATACCTACTTCGCACAAGTTATATTTCAAGAAACCCCAAGCGGCAAACATTTTATGGGTGGTAAACCTGTTCAAGATAGCCAAATCTTTTTACATGGACAAATTCGAGCGGGACGCCCACCGGAACTCAAAGAAAAACTGATATTGGCAATGAGAGAGGCTTTGATTAAAAGCTCTGGGCTAAGCAAAGATCAAATTTGGATTTATATTGTTGATCTCATTCCCGCCCAGATGATTGAATATGGAGAAATTCTTCCTTTATCAGGCAAAGAGAATGAGTGGTTTGCCAGCCTATCAAGTGATCTGCAAGCAAAACTAAAAGCCCTAGAAAAATAGCCCAACAAGTGGGCTATGGTGTTTCATGTTAGCGCGAAGTGGTAGCGCTCAGAGCCTTGTAAGCACTGCTAATGATTCTTTAAATAATCCATTACCCACGCTGGGTCACTATCGCTTGGGAAGATGGGGTAATGAACTGCTTCAATCACCCCATTGTTCGCAATGAGCGTGACTCGCTTTAATAAAGTCATTCCAGCGGCTATAAAGGTTGGCATATTCAACGCCTTTTGAAATTCATAGTTCACATCACTGACCACTGGAAATGGCAAATGAAGTCTATCGGCCATCTCCTTTTGATACTCAGTTGTTTGAACGCTCAAGCCCACAACCTCTGCGCCCAATGCTTGAAGGTCTTGATAGTGATCTCTAAAGGAACAGCTCTGAGGTGTACAGCCTCTTGCCCCAGGAATTTGATCCCAACCATCAGGCAAAGCAACATTAGGTTGCCCCGTCAT
>CALQED020000092.1 GCA_943329505.2 Polynucleobacter meluiroseus
AGACAAAATTTGACCGCCGTAAGTACCGGCAATAATTTGTCCTAACTCTAAAACCTTAACACCATCTAAAGGCAAGCCCATATTAAGCCCTATAAACCTAAACTAGTGGCAATAATATTGCGCTGAATTTCAGAGGTACCAGCACCAATAGTCGCTAATCTTGAATCTCTAAAGAAACGCTGCATTGGATACTCCATACAATACCCATACCCACCCAGTACCTGTAGGCACATGTCTGAGATTGCCTTATACGATTCACTGGTATAGAGCTTCAAAATAGCAGCGTCTTGTCTAGTAGCGCGCTTATTTTCCATGAGCCATGCATAACGGTAAATCATAGTTTCAGCCACATCTAGCATTGTTTTCATGTCGGCAAACTTATGAGAAATTGCCTGAAATTTACCAATGGGTCTACCAAATTGCTGTCTAGTTTTAGCATGCTCTAAAGCAAAATCAAAGGCCGCTCTTGCTGCCCCCGTTCTCGCTGCCGAAAGACATAGACGCTCATAACATAAATAAGCATCAGCCCCTTTCCAGCCCTCACCCACTTGACCCAAAACCATATTGGCAGGCACGCGTGCATCCGAATACAAAACTTCAGTAGTGCCAATTGCTCTTTGACCCAAGGTTTGCAACTTTTTCACTTCAATGCCAGTTAACTTAGTATCAACTAAGAAGTTGGTGATCCCCTGCTGCTTCTTTTCTAAATTACTAGTCCGCGCAACAAGCAAGCAGTAATCGCTAATATCCATACCGGACGTATAGACCTTGCGCCCATTAATGATGTACTGATCACCGTCTAAGATTGCCTTGGTTTTTAGGGCACTTGCATCGGAACCTGAATCAGGCTCAGTCAAACCAAAACAGAAGGAGAGCTCTCCACGAATTACACGCGGAACAATGCTCTCAATTTGCTCTTTGGTACCATGTTCCAAGACAGCAAAACATCCATAAGAGAGGTTTCTAAATACCCACATTCCCAATTCTTCAAAGTGATATCCGACTTCACCCAGCAAAATAGCTAACTCAGTAGCGCCGCCCCCTGAACCACCATATTCCTCGGGCCCAATAATTCCCAACCAACCATTCTTTGCGAGCGCATCAAATGCTGCTCTTGGTGGCGTCTGCTCCTCGTCACACTTCGCCGCATACTCTGGTGGACAAACTTCTTTTAATAAATCAGAAACGTGATTGCGAATAGCCAACTGATCTGGCGTCAATTCAAAATTCATAATGGATTCTTTTCTAGGCTAACAATTCTTTTGGCTTGTCGATACATGGCGTAATCGATCAATTTATCCCCCATCTGAATGGCGGCTACCCCTTTTTTCTCCGCCTCTTCAAAAGCGTGGATCACACTGCGATAGTAATCAAGCTCGGTAGATGTTGGCCCGTAGGCACGCTCAACTGAATCAATTTGTTTTGGGTGGATGATGGTTCTACCTACATAACCCAATCGTGCAGATAAAGATGAGTCTTTCAATAAAGCCTCATCATCATTGAGGTTAGCAAATACCCCATCAATTGGAATCACATTACCTGCCGCCCTTGAGTCAAGTAAGACTTTAGAGCGTGCATACAAGAGTTCAATCCCTTCAATCGACCAAGCGCAACCCAAATCGTTTTGCAGATCCCCATCCTGAGCAGTCCCAATACATGTTAAGGTCACTCTAGAAGATGCCTTAATTAATTGAAAACAGTGATATACCCCAAGCGCTGTCTCAATTTGCAATCCAATTTCGATAGATCCCGATGCAATCCCCTTTTCCCGCTCCAGAGAGTCAAGCTGCCTAGAAACTGCCTGAATATCTGAGATATTCTCTGCCTTGGCAATCAAGAGCATATTAAGACCAGGAACAACCACTCCTCGAATATCATCCTCCAGGAGGCCTGTATCCATCGCATTCGTTCTTACCATGATGCTAGGGCTATCTAGAGATGGGGTGGATGCGGAAATTACCTCACGCACCATTTCTCTTGCTTGCTGTTTACTAGCTAATGGTACGGAATCTTCTAAATCTAAAATAACGGCATCTACCTTACTACTCATTGCCTTGGACATAACCTTAGCATTGACTCCAGGCGCAAACAAAGCAGTCTTGATTAATCTCATCTCTTTAGGCCTTTAGTTGCGATGCTGAACGAAAGCCGTAAATTTTCTTCCATTGATTAACAGCATCTTGACCAGGTCCTTGATAAAGCAATTTTCTGCTAGACGTTAAGCCAATCGATTTATGCAACTCAGCGACTGCTTCCGCTGTTTTTAATAAAACAGCATTGCAATCCATGATCAATGCACCATCCACCTCGGTGATCTTCTCCCTACGAATAATAGCGTTCACGGTTGCACAAGCAGCCAGAATCACTTCTGCCCCTTCCGCAGCTAAACGTTTAGATTCTTTCAAGAAATTCTCAGTCATCTCTTTTGGATCAGTAAAGGCACCTTGTACTTGAGTAAAGTCAATCCCAAGATTTCCAAAAGGAATATGCCTTGCTGCTAGGCCATATTCGAAGGCTTTACGATCATAGTACTGAGCTTGCTTTGCATGAAATGCTATACCAGAAAATTTGTAGCCATACATGCAAGCCATGAGCATGGTTGTTTCACCCAAACCGATTACTGGAATCGATACCACTTCACGAGCTTCTTGCATTGCTGGATCAAGAAAACAACCAATTGCGACGGCATCATATCCCTGTTCGTTAGCTTGCATTATTTTATTGAGTACACCACCAGCTCCAAAATTGTTTACTGCCACAACGGAGTTGTAATGTAGATCCATTGATCCATCATCAACACCATTTACATGAACCTCAACATCTGGACGCTTCAAATCATTTAAATTTTTAGTTAAAGTATTTCTATAGTCGTCCAAACGATGGATGGGAGTACTGCTCTGCCACCAAATTTTCATATCTATCCCTAAGAATTATTGAATCAAATTGTCTAAGTACTTTATTGCTGCTCTTTGATGCCTGCTTTTTCAATCACCTCTTTCCATAGAGGTAATTCGCGTACTACTCTTGCTTTTAAACCCTCAGAGTCGTATGCCGTTACTTCTAGACCTACTTTTTTCATCTTCTCAACCATCTCTGGCTGCTTTAGTACTGCGGTGCACTCATTTGAAAGCTGAGTCACTATTTCTGGTGATGTACCTGCAGCCACAAATACGGCCTGGAATGTCACAGATACTGCATCCTTGATACCAGCCTCTGTAGTAGTAGGAACATTTGGCAAATCTGGCCAGCGCTGCGCCCCTGTTTGCACAATCGCACGCACCTGTCCACTTTGAATTTCAGCCATCACCGATGCGAGGCTTCCGACTAATATTTGAGTACGGCCACCCATTAAGTCAATCATCGCCGGACCAGCACCTTTATAAGGAATGTGAGTCATGCCAATACCTTCACGACTCTTGATCACTTCACCAGCCAAATGTGGTGTAGTACCTGTGCCAGGACTGCCATAACTAATTAAATTGGGGTTACTTTTTGCAAGCTTAATTAAGTCCGCAACTGTCTTAATTTTTGAATCTGCTCTCACTACGATCACGTTCGGCGCTGCCCCAACCTCGCAAACTGGTATAAAGTCCTTCAACGGATCATAGGGAGAAGGTTTAACCAAGCTCGGAGTGACAACATATACACTCGAAGTAAATAGCAGGGTATACCCATTCGCAGGCTTAGAATTTTTTACATAATTTGCCGCAATAGCACCTCCACCACCTGGGCGATTTTCAACAATAATCTGCTGACCCATTTGTTTGCCTAAAGCAATGGCTAACAAACGACCGCTAATATCGGATGCGCCGCCCGGTGCGAATGCAATCTGCATTGTTAAGCTTGAATCTGGGTAGACTGCCCACGCACTTGTATTTATAAAACCCAAACAGAATATGAAGCATGTGCGCATAAACACCCTCACACTCAATTGCATTGCCATATTTGCCTCCATTTTTTTCTAATGGCACTTTTTTGCGCCGTTTTGTCCATAACGTGTCAATTTAAGCTCACAGCATAGTTTTATGTAGACTTTTTTCTTTATTGTTCATATACATGAACTTGTTCTAATTATATAGAAAGGCAATATACTTTGAAATTAATCGGGACGCAAATAAAGTCGAACGCATGAAAGATTCATCTATTAAATCCGCCAATAGAGTACTAGACGTACTTGAACTTCTATGTCGTAGAGGAAATGCGGCTACACATACTGAAATATCATTTGCCCTAGATATACCTAAAAGCAGTCTTACAGCACTGATAAGAAACTTACTTAGTCGACATTATTTAACAAAAAATCCCGGGGGCATGACATATACACTGGGTCCTGCCTTTTTTTCTCTCGCGGAAAAAGGCAAGCAAGTAAAAAGTATTCTGAAAATAGCCAGCACACAAGTTGGCTGGTTAACTGATAAAACTCATGAAGCATCTGCCTTTTATTTATATAAAGGGGGTTACATCGAAAGAGTTATCGGCAAAGAGGCAAATTATCCATTGAGCTATCGCATGACATCAGGGGTCAAGTTTCCACTCTACTCTGCCGCTGCAGGTAAGGCAGTACTCAATGCGCTCTCGGAGGATGAAAAGAAAAAATACTTTAAAAGAGCAAAGCTTGAGCCAATGACCAAAAATACTATTACGAACGAAGTAGATTTGCGTAAAAGTCTTAACGCACAGTCAAAAGATAATATTATTATTTCTAATGGTGAGAATTCTGTTGGGGTCATTGCATTAGCCATAGCGATCCTTGATAAGGAAGAGAATCCACTAGGGGCAATAAGCATCGTTATACCGGAGGCACGTTTTAATCATGAACTTGAGCAAAATTGTCGTGACTGCCTTCAACATGCTGCAAAAAAAATTAAACATGAGCTTTTTCTATAAGCATTAAAAACTTGCACTAGACAAGTATTTTTTAACAACATCACAGGAGAAACCGCAATGAAAAGAATCTTCCTAATATTCTGTAGTTTATTTATCTCTAATATCTGCTGGTCTGCAGATGAATACCCAAATAGACCAATTACATTTATTCTGGCTGTCGAGCCAGGATCTGATGGAGACGTTCTAGCTAGGCCTTTGATGCAGCGGGTCTCAAAAATACTAGGTCAACCTATATTAATAGTAAATAAACCTGGTGCTGGTAGCGTTATTGGATATAAAGAGATTCACGCTGCTAAGCCAGATGGCTATACACTTGGCTGGACCTCGGCAACGATTATTACCAACAAACTACAAGGGGTCTCAAATCTTGACTATCGAGACTTCACGCAACTTGGCGCATATGCCACCTTTTTTCCCATTCTGATTGCATCAAATTCAAGTGATGTCAAGTTTACGAATATGCAGGAGGTAGTTGCGTACGCAAAAGCAAATCCAGGAAAAATTAATCTTGCCACTGCCGGTGTAGGACAAAGCTGGTGGGTAGGAGCGAAAACATTCTTGACGGGCACAAACTTGGATATGACAGGCGTTCCCGTCACCGGAGCTGGTGCAGCAGTAGCCACTCTAGTAGCGGGAGGGCACGCTGAATTAGGCGTCTCAGGTCTTGCCTCGGCAAGACCTATGCTTCAAGGCGGACAAGTAAGATATATTGCGCCGATTGCCGATGGCAGAGCTTCCGCTCCTTACGATAAATTTCCAACCTTAAAAGAGCTTGGGTATAACGCTAGCTGGGAGTCTACGAATGCAATCATTGGCCCTCCTAATTTACCCAAGGATATTACTGCTACTCTAGTAGCGGCAATTGAAAAAGCTGCTAATGATCCTGAATTCATTAAATATGTAACTGATAGGGATGCGCGCTGGGAATATTTAGCACCAGATAAAATTTTTCCAAGCTTCGATAAAAGACGTACTATTGTTCGCGAAATTATGCAAAAAGCTGGGCTACTAAAAGAAA
>CALQED020000093.1 GCA_943329505.2 Polynucleobacter meluiroseus
ATAAATCCACATTCAAAATAACACGCTGTTCTGCTTTTTTCTCAAAGTCATGAACACCGATATTGATATAAATCTCATAATCACGCAGAAATAAACGGCGACAATCAATGAGGGCCGGATGGGAAAGAATAGCGTGCATAAATAGTTACCTGGTTACCTTTTAAAGGCGCTCAATTCGTTTTAAACATCACATCGCGTGATGAGGATAGTAAATGTTGTCCGCCATCTACATAGAGAGTAGTTCCTGTAACAGCATTAGAGTCCGCCAAAAATACTGCGGCCTTGGCAATATCAGCAGGGGTAGATGACTTACCCAGTGGTGTCATCTGATGCGCTTGGGAGAAGCCAGCATCGGTTTGATCTCCGGATGGCAAAGAAATACCTGGTGCTAATCCCACCACTCTTAAGTATGGCGCAAAATCCATTGCCAATACTTCCACAGAAGTTGCTAGCGCAGCCTTTGATAAGGTGTACGACAAATAATCTGGATTAAGATTAATGAGCTTTTGATCTAGCAACTGAATCACGGAAGGAATGCTATCTGATGTATTGAGTTGTTTTTTTTGATGCCCAAACATCAGCTGTGCCAACAAAATGGGTGCGGTCAAATTGACCTGCATATGGTCTTGCAGACTCTTAGCATTGAATGGGGCATTAGAGTTGGCGCGATCATATTCAAAAATGGATGCATTATTGACGATGCAATGCAGATTAGTAAATTGCTGACTCACTGAAGAAAAGAGTGTATTCAGGGCTTGCTCATCTGCCAAATCTGCCTGAAAGGCCGCAGACTTCACTCCAAGACTCTGAATATGTGCCACCGTTTTTTGGGCCTCTTGCTCAGATCGCCCATAATGAAGTGCCACATCCCAACCTTGGCGGGCAAACTGCAAGGCAATTTCCTGGCCCAGGCGCTTGGCAGCACCAGTGACTAAAACGGCTTTAACTTGGGGGGAAGGGGTGGCTGAACTTGGGTTCAATTAAATTCTCTTAGACTAGCGAGCTATGGATATTACCTTGACCAGCCTTGAAACGGAGCATAGCGAGCTTCTGAAGGCCAAAATAGCCTCTCAGATCGCCTCTCAGGGTGGCTGGATACCCTTTTCTCGCTATATGGAAATGGCCCTGTATGAACCAGGAATGGGCTATTACAGCGCTGGGGCGCATAAGCTAGGTCCTGGAGGGGACTTCACTACCGCACCCGAACTGAGCCCGCTATTTGGCGCAGCAATTTGCTCCACACTGCTTCCTGTGCTCGAAGGACTCAAGGCGCAGAACTTACCCACCCAAATTTTGGAATTTGGCGCCGGTACTGGCAAGTTAGCAAGTTCTATCCTGACTCGCCTTCACGATCTCAATTTCACATTAGATCGCTACGATATTGTGGAAATTTCTCCCGACCTAGCCCAGCGCCAACAAGAGCATATTAGCAACACCATTCTTCAGTTCGATAGCCAAACGCATTGCCATTGGCCAAGCGAACTACCTAAAGACTTTAAGGGCGTCATTTTGGCAAATGAAGTGATCGATGCTATTCCTTGTGATGTCATCATCTATCAAAATGGGTTTTGGTATTGGTATGGTGTTGCTTTTGAAAATGGCAAGTTGCTATGGAAAACTGGGCTGCCCGTTGAACAAAATTTGCTTCCTGAAACTCTATTGAGTGGAAATTTCTCAGAAGGCTATGTCACCGAATTACATGCTCCTGCGAATGCATGGATGCGTCAAGTAGCCAAGCATCTTCATAGTGGCCTCTTCTTAACTTTAGATTATGGCTTCCCAGAAGGGGAGTACTACCATCCGCAAAGGCTAGAGGGAACCTTGATGGCTCACCATCGTCACCATGCCATTCAAGATCCATTTCATCTACCAGGTCTTTGTGATCTCACAACGCACGTAGATTGGTCACAAATCGCCCGCGCTGCTCTTGAGGAAAACGCCGATGATGTTTACCTTACTAACCAAGCCGCTTATTTATTAGATGCAGGCATTGGAGACATTGCTTTAGAGATTGGTGATCCTAGCAATCCAGAAATGTTCTTGCCGATTTCTAATGCATTACAAAAATTACTCTCTGAGGCCGAGATGGGAGAATTATTTAAAGCTTTTGCTTTCTCCAAAAACTTAGATGGGTTATTGCCAGGCTACACACTAGAAGATCTGCCCGGATTGCGCGGGAGAAACAGGCTATAACAGTTAAGTCTGTAGGGCCACTGTAATTGCGGCTAAGCGTGCCACTTCAAATGCACTACCAATGCGTTCGCCATTGGAGCGATCTTGCGCAGCTACGCCAGCAATGATGTCAGCCGTATTGAGCGCCTGCGCATCACGCATTGCCATGATCAAGGGGGCAACCGCGAACCCAATCTTTTCCGCAAGATTTAATAGCGCTTGTCCACGATCCGGCTTACGCCAAACATCAGCACGATTGAACCAAGCCAAAACATCCGCCGCTTGAAAAGCGCCATGGCTTTGATGAATGAAGGCAATAAGTTCACTAAAGATTTCACTAAAGTCGCGTACCTCAACAGGCATACGTACAGATTCTGCCCAAGCACGAATCTCACTTGCAGATATATTCATTAAAACAATTGCGCAGCGCTCATTCAGGTGATTGCCAATGGCATCCAAATGTGCGATTAACTCTTCCCGACATGCTTCCTGAGTCAGTTGTGCATTCAATGCCGATGCTAGGATTGTTTTAGCGGCGCCAGTATTTAATAACACTTGGAACATATGCATTGGCTTACTAGCAACCAGACCTCTAGCCAGTTCTTGCCAGATACGCTCTGCGGATAGAGCATTTAATTCACCCGCTTGAACAATAGCTTTTAATGCGAGTATCGTTTCATCAGCCACACTAAATTCAGGAAAGCGCGCAGCAAAACGAGCAATCCGTAATAAACGTAATGGGTCTTCGGCAAACGCATCAGAGACATGACGAAAGACTTTCGCAGCCAAATCATCTTGGCCGTTATAGGGATCCACAATAGGTCCGCATAACTTTCCATCAACCCCCACTTCTTGGGCCATAGCATTGATGGTTAAATCGCGACGTTGCAAGTCTTGCTCTAAAGTGACTGAAGGGTCGGCATAAAAGTGAAAGCCTTGATAGCCTTTGCCTGTCTTACGTTCGGTACGAGCTAGTGCATATTCAGCCTGCGTCTCTGGATGCAAAAAGACCGGAAAATCTTTGCCTACAGGACGGTAGCCATTGGCAATCATTTCCTCAACACTAGACCCAACCACTACGTAGTCAATGTCATGGACTGGCAAACCCATTAAGGTATCCCGAATCGCTCCACCAACAGCGTAGATCTTCATTACTGCATGCCCTCTAAGCTACGACGACTCATTTTGAATATCTCAGTCAATGCATCTATCCCATTTTCAGGCAAGGTGTTGGGTAACCGCATGGAAGCAATGTTATCGCGTGACATCAGTGTTGGGACGGGTAAGAATTCAAAAGCTAAAGCTTGAAGATGTCCCACAAATGCCGGCACAGGAATAATGGCGCAAGAAGTCTTTGCTTTGCGCGTAGCAAACTCCACAATCTCTCTCATCGTATAGACCTGAGGACCAACTAGATCATAAGACTGATGAATAGTTTGCGGCATGCTTAATGCTTTTACAAATGCACTGGCTACGTCATCTACGCTCACCGGCTGAAACTGTGCTTGATGGTTAGCCAAAGGCATCACCGGAAATAGTGTGGCGAGCTTGGCAAACAAGTTGATAAATTGATCTTGGGCTCCAAAAATGACTGAAGGCCTAAAAATAGTCCAAGCTAAATTACTAGCTTTAACTGCAGCCTCTCCATCGCCCTTACTCCGCTGATACATAGAAGGCCCATGAGCATCGGCACCAAGCGCACTCATGTGCAGATAGCGCTTTAGGCCATGCAATTGCATGGCGGTGATAATATTTTTAGGTAAGTCTACATGCGCCGCCTGAAATACTTTTCCATAAGGCTGAGCTGGCTTATCGTGCAATACGCCAACTAAATTAATCACTGCTCCATTCGGTTTGATGCGAGCACAGAGCGACTGCAATTCATCAAACTCATGAATGTCTACATCTTCAAGATGAATTTTAGGCAGCATACGTAACTCACGTCCCGCAGCAAGATGATTGGTTGGAATTAAAACCGAATAGCCTGCCACCTGCAATTGTGCAGCTAAGACGCGGCCGACAAATCCATTACCGCCAATGAGTAAAATATCGTATTGCATAAAACCTTCGTGTGTAAACGTATCGTTAAGGTAACTCAGTTTGTGTGGCAGCTTTAGGTGCAATTACACCTAAGCGCTGTTTTAATGACTGTACCTGTCCATTCATTACGGATGAATAATAATTCGCATTAGATAACACATTCTTTACATAAGTACGTGTTTCATTAAATGGAATGGTCTCGGCAAAAATCGCACCTTCCGTTGGGCTCGTCAGTTTTTCACGCCAGGCCTTAGATCGGGAGGGACCGGCGTTATAGGCAGCAGATGCTAATACCCATGAACCATCCAAATCAACCAACACCATATTGAGGTAGTTGCTCCCCAGCGTTAGGTTGGTATTGGTATCGCTCAACTTATCATTGGTGTAATTGGTCATACCAATTTTCTTAGCCACATACTTTGCAGTATTAGGCATCACCTGCATTAAGCCAGAAGCCCCTACCGAGGAAGATGCATTGATGATGAAGCGCGATTCTTGGCGAATCAATCCATATGCCCAAGCAAGGTTCAGATCAATCTGTCTTGCGATTGGCGAAAGCTCATCACGGTATGGTGTTGGGTAGCGCAAACTAAAATCATGCTCCTGCTTTGTACGATCAGCAGTATTGACTACGCGGTCATATAAATTGATGCGCTTGGCATACTCTGCTGCAGCCAATAGCTGCTTGTCAGTCATATTTCGCAATTCCCAATTCCACTCACGATTACCTTCAAAACGTAAGTTCATTGCGTATAAACGCTCCCCACGAATAAATCCCTTGCGGTTAGCCATCACATCAATTTCTTGCTCGGTTACTTTAGTGCGGGCTGGCGCATGATTTGATTTGCCCAACTCTTCCCTAGCGAGCTGCCCATAAAAGTTGTATTGATCGGCAATCATTTCAAAACTATCTTTGGCTTTAGCATCCTGACCCTCAGCCTTTAGTGCACGGCCATACCAATACGTCCAAGCAGGGTCTTTACTCCGTACGACAGGGTTCATACCATCAATGGCATTCTTAACGAGCGCCCAATCTTTGGCACGTAAACCAGCGCGCACCTTCCATTCTTGTGATTCAACTGAGAGAAGCTCGTTGTAGCCCAACTCTTGTTGCAATCGATAAGCATCGTCTGCATTAGGATCTAATTTCTTCGCCAGAAATTGTCCAATGACACCCCAAGCAACCGCTTGATTTTCTTTGCTATAGCGCGATGAGGTTTGTAAAAAATCTCGATAGGCTTTTGATGGATCTGCTTTAGCTGCTTTCACAATCTCACCAATAGGATCATCACCACCAAGACGTTTGGCCATGGTGTCAAAACCTCTTTCACTTGCAGCCCGACCGATTGCCTTCGCCTCGCTTGGGGTCATGCCACCTGAGGCCACCAATGAAGGCACTAGCTCTTGGCAGGCTTGGCCGAAGTAGCTGGGATCCAATAAGATTGCACGTGAATCTAGTGTCAACTTGGTTGGGTTTTCACCCTGAGACAGCTTAGATAACAAGGAATAACACTTGACTTGAGTGTCATCATCTAAAACGAACTTTGCATATTCAATATCGAAACGCGCCCAGTCTTTTCTTTTCCCTAATACCAATAACCAGTCATTGCGTAAGCGATCAGCTAGAGCAGTACCTTGATATTGATTTAAGAACGCGACCACTTGCGCATC
>CALQED020000094.1 GCA_943329505.2 Polynucleobacter meluiroseus
ACTCACTGAAAAAGTGGGAATATCAAGTAATTTCAAATCCACCAAAGGATGGTCGCATTTGCGCAAGTGATGGTAGGCAAAGTAGGTGCTAAATCCAAAAACACCCATGGTGGCCAACACCATGATGTAGTTCTTCTCTAGATGATGGGATAGCTCCAGGCCATATATCAAGGTTGATAAAGCTAATCCACCTAAAATAAATCCAACATAATCAAAGGGCTTGTGTTGGATCTCTTTCTCCGGCTCTAATAAATATAAGCTCATGAGAATGCCAATCAAGCCTAATGGAACATTAATAAAAAATATCCAGTGCCAGCTAGCATAAGTCGTAATAAAGCCACCAATCGCTGGGCCAACGACTGGTGCAACCAAGCCAGGCCAAGTAATCAAGGCAATCGCTCTGATCACGCCCTCTTTTGGAGTTCCACGTAATACAACCGTTCGACCAACCGGAACCATGAGTGCTCCACCTACCCCCTGCAAGACCCTGGCAAAAATAAACATCGGCAGCGAATCACTCAAGCCACAGAGAATAGAAGCCCCTGTAAATATTGCAATAGCGAGGGTAAATATACGGCGAGCACCAAATCTGTCAGAAAACCACCCGCTCACTGGTATCAAGACTGCCAATGTCAATAAATAGCTAGTCATACCTGAAGCCACATCAACCGCACTGACCCCAAAGTCTTTAGCCATAGATGGCAATGCTGTAGTAATAATGGTGCCATCCAAGTTCTCCATAAAGAAGGTGGCTGCAACCAAGATTATTACGAGATCAACATTTTTTTGGGGCGTCATTTTGAGTAATCATAAAGCCTAAGTCCCAGAGGAGCATTGCCTATATGAACTATCCCGTGAAACTCCAAATAAATGACCTATCTATGAATCAAATAACCTTGCATTGAATCCCCCTCTGTACTGTGCATCTCAAGGACTAGCAGATGCTCCATAATGCTGTTATTGACCGCTTGCCTATCAGCGCTTGCGCCAATACACTAAAATTCATTTAGATTTCATTAACTTTTGTGAGAGAAAACCATGTTTTTTACCTGCAGCCCAATGTGTAGCGATCCCACTCATCAGCACTCGAATGAACATGCATTCGCCACAGAATCACAAGATCATTTAGCAGATATCACCATTGCAGGACTACAAAAGAAATCTAAAGGCAAAGTAGAGAAATCAGGCAAAAAAACACATTTGGTTTCTGCTAAAAGCAAACAAAAACCCAAAGAAAGCGGTCGCATTATCAGCAGAAATAGTAAAGGGAAATTAAAGGTTGTTGATATTCACTGTCACTACCTTAATCCCGAAGTTGCTAAAAAAACAGAGTCCTTAGGCGCTGCAAACTATGACACGTCAATTATTTTTGCCAATGACTTAACCCGTCAAACTAATGTGAAGCAAATGGCAGATCGAGCATCAAAGCTCACTGGGGTTGACGAGCGAATTCGGGATATGGACAAAATGGGTATCGATATTCAAGCAGTTTGCCCTGCTCCCTTTCAATACTTTTATTTCACAGAGCCAGACTTAGGCGCGAGCATTGCTCGAGACGTGAATGAGGGTATAGCGAAGATTGTGGCCGATCATCCAGACCGATTTGTAGGACTCGGGTCAGTACCACTTCAGAATGCTGAATTAGCTGTACAAGAATTAGAATACGCGGTCAAAAAATTAGGTTTACGTGGTGTAGAAATTAATACGAATGTCAATGGCATGGACTTGACTGACCCGCGCCTGAAGCTTGATAAGTTTTTTGCAAAAGCAAATGAACTGGGTATTGTGATTTTTATGCACCCCCTTGGCACCACCCAAGCAGATCGCCTCGTCAATCATTACTTCAATAATATTATTGGCAACCCCATGGATACCACGCTAGCGGTAAGCCATCTGATTTTTGATGGCGTGATTGCCAAAAATCCAAAAATTAAATTTGTTGCAGCCCATGGTGGCGGTTATCTGGCTCATTATTGGGCTCGCATGGATCATGCGTGGCGCGCACGGCCTGATTGTCGGACTGTGATTAAATCAAAGCCCTCTAGCTATCTGAAGAAAATCTACTTCGACACTATTACATTTGATCCGACGATGCTCAGACACTTGATTGATGTTTATGGTGCTGATCATGTCTTATTAGGAACAGATTATCCATACGATATGGGTGAAGTAGATCCCCTTGGATTAATCAACTCGGTCAAAAAATTATCTAAAGAGGATCGCCAAAAAATCCAAGGGTTAAATGCAATGAAGATTCTGAAAATTAAAGTCTAATTTTATTGTCGGCAATTCATTTGGCATAAGGACGATTTTCAGAGTCTAGGTAGGCTTTGAACTCGTCTAGGCTAGTGGCTTTTTCTTGCACAACCGATTAGGCCTCCCCTTCAGAGCTCATAGCATTACTTTTTTGCTATTGCCAGCCAAGAGGTCACCAGCTCTGAGCCATCACAATTTCCATAACCGGCTTTTGAAGAGCGATCATACGAGGTCAATGCAGCCTGAGCCACTGGTAATGAATAGCCAAGACTTTCACCTTCCTCAACCATGGTGCGCAAATCTTTACGAATAGAGTCAATATTAAAAAAGGTTGCGCCTGCCTCTCCAGTTTTTAGTGCGCCTGCGATTTTGGGGGCACGCGCCTTCATCACATTCGGGGCACCTGATGTATCAGACAAAATATCTAATAAACGCTCAGGATCCAAGCCGATCGGTTGAGCGAGTGCAATCGCCTCTGAGAGAGATTCCCAATACACCAAGAGCGGCAAATTAATTGCTAGCTTTAAACTAGATCCTGATCCGACTGGGCCAACATGCTCTACTCGCCGGCACATTTGCTGTAATAGTGGCAGTACCTTTTTTACGGACAGGACTTCACCACCAACTAAGCCCAACAAAGTACCCTCTTTTGCAGGCATCACCGAACCCCCGACTGGGCATTCTACAAATTCACCACCAGCAGCAATCACCTTAGCGGCTAGAGCAATTTGTGTTTCAGGGCGAACTGTACTCATATCAATGCAAACTTTGCCTTGCAAATTGACTGACAAAATACCGCTGGGGCCTGAGTAGACAGCATCAATAGCGCTGGCATCTGTTAATACGGATAAGATGACTTCAGTCGCTTCAGCGACCATGGCTGGAGTGGCCATTAAATTAGCGCCTAATTTCACTAGGTGCTGCGCTTTTTCTGGGGATCGGTTCCAAATATAAACTTCATGACCCACGTTAATGAGGCGCTCAACCATGCCCCCACCCAGTCTGCCAGTGCCAATTAAACCTATTTTCATCATATCTCCAAGTTTTCGTTTGATGATCGAGGGCAGAAATGGCTACCCTAATGACCGCTACATTAATAAATGATCACTATATCAATTTATAATTAAATGAGTGTAAGTCGTCATTATTCAGAATCAATGTCGACTCTCTCAAGAAACCGCCTTGTAATTTTCCGCTATTATTCATTTTTTATTCATCAAAGACCATCATGACCAACATAAAAAAAGCTCCCAAAAAATCTGAACCTAAAAATACTCAGAATACAAAAGAGACCGTTGGCGTCCTTGGTTTAGGCATTATGGGATCAGCTATTTCAAGTAATCTCCTAGCGGCCGGATTCGATGTCATTGGATTTGATCCAGACCTGCGCTGTCAAAAAAGACTGGCTAAAGCTGGTGGCAAAGTGGCTAAATCGGCAGGCGAACTCGGCAAGCAAGCGCAATATATTATTTCTTCCCTTCCTAGCGCTAATGCCCTCATCGAAAACGCTAAAGCAATTGCTGCTAGCGGAAAGAAGGGTCTCATTATTGCTGAAGCGAGTACTCTCGATCTAGAAGACAAGATGCAAGCCAAGAAAATTTTAGATGCCAAGGGCATCATTCTGTTGGACTGCCCCCTATCTGGAACAGGCGCTCAAGCTAAAACAAAAGATCTTTCAATTTATTCTAGCGGACAATCTACAGCGATCAAAAAAATGGAGCATGTCTTTTTTGGGTTTGCTAAAGCAAATTACTTTGTAGGTAGCTTTGGAAACGGCATGAAGTTGAAGCTCATGGCCAATTTATTAGTCGCGATTCATAATGTTTCAACGGCTGAAGCCATCTTATTAGGGAAAAATTGGGGTATTGATCCTGCAACTACCGTTAAAGTTTTGGCTGACGGCGCTGGTGGCTCAAGAATGTTTAGCGTACGCGGACCAGTGATGGTAAAAGAAAACTGGGATGAGGCTACGATGAAAGTCTCTATCTGGCAAAAAGATATGAAATTAATTACTGCAGCTCTGGCACAGACCAACACACCTGCTCCACTATTTTCTGCCTCACAAGCGATCTACAATGCCGCCATGGGTGTAGGTCATGCTGAAAATGATACGGCAGCGGTATATGATGTGCTCCGCAGAATGAGCAAATTAAAATAAATGGTATTTACTGGAAAAACTAAATCAGGAATATTCAACGCCTGATTTAGCCTTCTTCATCGCCGTGGTCCGCAAAAAGACCTGCGCTCTCAATGCCTTTAAGTGCACATAGCTCATCATTAACAGAAGTGTCTCCGCTCACCCCAACAGCACCAATTACTTGACCCTGTTGATTTTTGATTAAGACACCACCTCTTACTGGAACCATTCCGGTATTTGATATTGCATGCAAAGAAGCCATAAAATGAGGTGCAGCAACTGCCTTGCGCTCAAGTTCGCGCCCTCCCAAGCCCATACCCAATGTTCCCGCAGCTTTACCCAGGGCAATATCAAACCTCAGTAAACTCGTTCCGTCATCTGCTAAATACGCTTTTACAGCCCCACGCATATCCAACACAACTACGGCAATGGGTTTCATACCTTCTGCTCTTGCACATTCCAAGGTATTTTGAGCAATCGTTAATGCAGATTTAATGGAGATTGTTTGAATGGATATGGTCATAGCGCCCTCGCAATGTTTTAAAAAAATTTATATAAACATGATATCTCTAATTGAGCTACCTATCTGCGACAGTGTAGCCTGTTCATTGTCAGCCTGAATCATTGGGGTTCTTGGTTGCTTGCACAGCGAAAGCCAATATTGTGATGGCCCGCTTTAGGGTTGCGGGATAACAATCTGCCCCGTTGAGTAACGCTAATTTCCTGTGCATTTGAATCATGACCACCACCGCGAGTAGAGCGAATGGGCCCAGCATTTTGGTTTTCTCTCCCATCCTCAAGCCGATATGGATAGGGTTGATAGATGCTAGATACCCACTCCCATTGATTCCCGGCCATATCTAGAATTCCGTATGGGCTTACTCCATCCGGGAATGCATCAACTGGTGCCGATGAGTTGTATGGCGCTCCAAAAAGAGCAAGTTTTGTATTGGGTGCTGTATTACCCCAGGGATATTTTCGACCATCAGTGCCCCGGGCTGCTTTTTCCCACTCGGCTTCCGTAGGTAAGCGCTTATTTAACCAAGCGCAGTAATCGCGAGCTCCCACCCAACTCACTTCATTCACCGCGTGCGATGCAGAGGCGATATCTGCTTGCCAGATTGAGTTACGCCGATGAATTTTGGCATCGCTATCTTGATCATCATAAAAAGTCTCGCCCTGCGGATTTTGCAGGCCTTGTTGATTCAGAAATCGTGCGAAATCGGCATTACTAATGGGCAGAATATCGATAAAAAATGATTTTAGAAAAATAGTATGCTCTGGTTTTTCGTCATCAGGACCAGAATTAGAGCCCATAGTAAATGGCCCCTCAGAAATGAGCGCCATCGTTTTGGATGACTGAAGGCCCTTTGTAGATATTTGTGCTTGCACAGCAACCATAGAGACAAAAAAGATCAGGATAGCTTCGCAGCACTGCTTAACAAGCTTTTTTGCTATGAGTTTTTTAGACATACTTAAAACAT
>CALQED020000095.1 GCA_943329505.2 Polynucleobacter meluiroseus
AGACGGAAACCGCCAACAAACCAATAGAAGCAATGAAAGGAATACGCCAACCCCAAACATCAAAGTCTGGACCAGTGAATTCACGTGTGAACAAAATCACGAGCAAGGAGAGGAACAAGCCAAGAGTAGCAGTTGTCTGAATCCAAGCTGTGTATGCACCACGCTTACCATGAGGAGCATGTTCTGCAACATAAGTAGCAGCACCACCGTACTCACCGCCCAAAGCCAAACCTTGCAGCATGCGTAAGGCGATTAACAGAACAGGTGCAGCAACACCAATCGTTGCATAGTTAGGCAAAATACCCACAATAAATGTAGCTCCACCCATGATGACAATGGTGACCAGGAAGGTGTACTTACGGCCAATCAAATCGCCTAAACGACCGAACACCAATGCACCAAATGGACGCACGATAAAACCAGCCGCAAAAGCTAACAAAGCAAAAATGAAGGCAGAGCCTGCATCTAAGCCTGAGAAGAACTGCTTGGCGATAACTGCAGCCAAAGAACCGTACAGATAAAAGTCGTACCACTCAAAAACCGTACCCAAAGAGGAAGCAAAAATAACTTTGCGCTCTGCAGCGGTCATTGGGGCTGCTTTAGTTGATGTTGACATCAGTAGCTCCTAACTATTTATAGAAATAAAAAACAACTGGTCGATTATCCTTAAAAAAGTCAAAGAAATCCTCGACTTAGGGTAAATACTCATCAAATTCACTCGGGGTATTCCCGCGAACCGTGTATTTGATGCAACGCACTTAATCCATGATGCGTATATGGATTTGCACTATTTCGTAGCAAGCTGCCCACCGGCGGTGCATTCTTGAAAAATCTAGTGCAAGCTCCTGAATTTGTCTTTCCGCATTTCGCTTTAATAGCCCCTGGAGTTAATAAATGGGCATAGCAAGAACTGCCACTCTAAATAGATAACACATAAGGAGCAATTCAAATGAAAAGACGTGACTTTTTAGGCAAAACCGCTATTGGTGCTGCTGCAGGCGTATTAGCTGCGCCAGCAATTGCCCAATCGATGCCTGAGGTGAAATGGCGCTGTGCTTCTAGCTTTCCAAAAAGCTTAGACACTATTTATGGTGGTGGAGAATTTATTTCCAAGCGCGTGGCTGCTTTAACCGATGGCAAATTTCAAATCCGCATTTTTGGTGCAGGTGAGATCGTCCCAGCGTTTGGTACGGTTGATGCAGTTCAACAAGGCACCGTGGAGTGCACGCACACTGCAGGCTATTACTTTGTTGGCAAGAACAAAACTTTTGCTTTTGACACTACCGTTCCCTTTGGTATGAACCAACGCCAACAAAACGCGTGGATGTATTGGGGCGGAGGCTTAAAACTGCAACGTGAGTTTTTGCGCGACTACAACATTATTTCTTTCCCAGCAGGCAACACTGGAACCCAGATGGGTGGCTGGTTCAAAAAGCCAGTGAAAACGGTTGCTGACCTAAAGGGTCTCAAAATGCGGATTGCTGGACTGGGTGGCGAAGTCATGTCCCGTCTAGGCGCCATTCCCCAGCAAATTGCTGGTGGCGATATTTATCCCGCGCTTGAAAAAGGCGTGATTGATGCTGCCGAGTGGGTTGGTCCTTACGACGATGAAAAGTTAGGCTTCTACAAAATTGCTCCTTACTACTACTATCCAGGATGGTGGGAAGCTTGTTCGATGTATTCCATGTACGTCAATATTAAAGAATGGGAAAAGTTGCCGAAGCAATATCAAGAAGCTTTGATCTCAGCATGTGCGGAATGCAATATCGACATGATGGCTGAGTACGATTACAAAAACCCCATCGCCTTGCAAAGCTTAATTAAGAATGGCGTCAAGTTGCAGTCTTATTCCACAGACATTATGAAAGCAGCCTCAACTGCCGCTTTTGACATGTATGAAGAAGAGGCATCTAAAAATCCATCGTTCAAGAAGATTTATGAACCATGGAAAAAATTCCGCAACGACCAAATGCTGTGGAACAAAGTTGCTGAACAAACTCTCATGAGTTTCATGTTGACTAATCCAGTCAAATAAAATCTGATTGAGAATCTGATATGCCAAAACAATTTTTAGTTTTTGCAAGCTTCGTTGATCGCTTAAATGACCGTTTTGGTGTATTAGCAAGTTGGATGGTTCTTATTGCCGTACTGGTCAGCACCGCAAATGCGCTGATTCGGTACGGCTTTAATTTGAGCTCCAACGGTTGGCTAGAAGCGCAGTGGTATTTATTTGCAGGTATGGTGATGTTTGGGGCTGCGACTACCTTTCGCCTCAATGAACATGTGCGCGTAGATGTTCTGTATGCAATGTATCCCAATCGAATTCGTCTCTGGTTAGATTTTATTGGTGGGATTGTTTTCTTTTTACCCATGACGATCATCATCGGCTTTTATTCTTGGGAATTTTTTATCACTTCAGTGATTCAGAGTGAAACCTCCAGTAATCCTGGTGGCCTAATTCGCTGGCCAGTGCGTGGGGTGATCACCTTAGGCTTTTTCTTATTAACGCTCCAAGGGATTTCCGAAATCATTAAGCGATATGCGGCCATTATCGGCATAATTCAAATCGATCCTAAGTACGAAAGACCCCTCCAATGATTAGCCAGGATTTAATGGCCCCCATCATGTTTGGAGGTCTGATTGTATTTTTACTGATTGGATACCCTGCCGCATTCTCATTAGGTGCAGTTGGCTTATTCTTTTCTTTTATTGGTATCGAGATGGGGATGTTTCAACCCACCTTCTTACAAGCGCTACCAGATCGCGTATTCGGTATTTTGTCTAACGATCTACTACTCTCCATTCCCTTCTTTACTTTCATGGGCGCCATTTTGGAGAAGTGTGGATTGGCAGAAGATATGCTCGAAGGCTTGGGTCAGCTATTTGGCCCAATCCGAGGTGGCTTAGCCTATGCCGTCATTATTGTTGGCGCAATTCTCGGCGCCATTACTGGAACCGTTGCAGCATCAGTGATTGCGATGGGCTTAATTTCTCTGCCGATCATGCTGCGCTATGGCTACAACCCGCGTGTAGCAACCGGTGTGATTGCTGCCTCTGGAACGATTACTCAGTTAATTCCACCATCACTAGTCTTAATTGTATTGGCCGACCAATTAGGAAAGTCTGTTGGCGATATGTATGCGGGGGCTATTGGACCTTCCATTATTCAAATTGCGCTGTTCTGTTTATTTATTTTCTTCTTGTCAATTTTCAGACCGCAAGACGTTCCTGCACTACCACCAGAAGCGCGCCCAAAAATTGATTGGAAGTTATTTAAGAAAATTCTATGGGGCATTGTTCCTTCTATTGCCCTCATCTTCTTAGTGCTTGGAACGATTTTGATGGGTCTTGCGACACCAACCGAGGGTGGTGCCATGGGTTCAGTTGGCGCATTAGTTCTCGCGGCAATGAATAAGCGCTTACAAAAGACTTTGGTTTGGGATGCAATGACCTCCACAATGCGCATCAATGCCATGGTGATTTTCATTCTGATTGGATCTACTGTATTTGGTTTGGCATTTCGTGGTGTTGATGGTGATCTTTGGATTGAGCATCTCCTCTCGGGCCTACCTGGCGGCCAAATCGGCTTCTTGATTGTGGTGAACTTATTTGTCTTCTTCTTGGCCTTCTTCTTAGATTACTTTGAGATTGCCTTCATCATCATTCCGCTACTTGCTCCCGTCGCACAAAAATTGGGGATTGACTTGATTTGGTTTGGCGTACTTCTCGGTGCCAATATGCAAACCTCCTTCATGCACCCACCATTTGGATTTGCTCTATTTTATTTACGAGGGGTCGCACCAAAATCTGTCAAGAGCTCCGATATTTACTATGGAGCTCTACCATGGGTTGGTTTACAACTGATTCTGGTGGCAATCATCATTTTTGTTCCAGAAACCGTGACCTACTTTATTGATAAGCCTGCTATTGCGATTGATGCCAATGGACCATCTATTGATCCTTTGGCAGGAGTCGAGCAAAATGAGATCACTGTAGACTCTAGCTCAGAGATCGAGCGGCAGCTACGAGAAAATAAATAAAACTAAAAAAGTAAGTTAAAAACTAGAGGGGTTTTGCAATGCAAGCAAAGTGGGGCATTCGAGGGATGGCGGTTGCGCCACACTCCCTCGCTTCCGAATCGGCTTTAGCAGTTCTTCGTGAGGGTGGTAACGCATTAGAAGCAATGGTGGCAGCAGCAGCAACCATTGCTGTTGTTTACCCTCATATGAACTCCATTGGTGGCGACTCTTTTTGGGTAATTCATTCACCAGGTAAAGCTATCGGTGGTATTGACGCCTGTGGCGCAGCTGCTGGCTTAGCAACAAAAAAATGGTATGCGGAGCGAGGCATCACTAAAGCCATTCCATTTCGTGGGCCGGTTGCTGCTAATACGGTTGCTGGAACCATCTCAGGCTGGGGAGCAGCACATCAACTTTCTAAGCAGGGTCTCAGTGGCAAGATACCCTTATCTCGTCTCTTAGCAGACGCGATTCAGTATGCAGAAGCAGGCGTGCCCGTGACCTACAGCCAATCTAGCCTGACTGCCAAGAAGCGTGAAGAGCTTAACTCTATTCCAGGTTTTGCCAAAACATTTTTAGTCAATGGTAAAGCGCCTGCTGTTGGCAGCATCTTTAAACAAGTACGCCTAGCAAAAACCTTGCGACAAATTGCTAGCAAAGGAACGGATGATTTTTATCGTGGTGATCTTGCAGAGTTGTTAGCAAAAGAACTTTCTGACATTGGTAGCCCGCTGCGATTAAGTGATTTACAGCGTCATCATGCAAAACTCATCGACCCCCTTGAGCTTAAGCATAGCTTAGGCAATGTCTATAACATGGTACCGCCTACCCAAGGCGTTGTGTCCTTGATGATTATCGGCATTCTGGATCAGCTCAATCTCAAACGCTTCAAAGTTGATAGCACTGAATACGTTCACCACTGCGTTGAAGCGACTAAGCAAGCATTTAAGATTCGTGATCAATTTGTCACTGATCCTGCTTATATGACAAAAAATGCGCAGTCTTTTTTATCGCCTGCATTTCTGAAAAAGCTTGCTAAAAACATTAACCCCAATAAAGCTCTGCCTTGGGGTCAAGGTAAAGGACCTGCGGACACCATCTGGATGGGTGTGGTTGATGGTGATGGCAACTGTGTCTCATTTATTCAGAGTATCTATCACGAATTTGGTGCTGGCATTGTTTTACCTACATCAGGAGTGAATTGGCAGAACCGAGGCTGTAGCTTCTCTTTAGATCCCAAAACACTGAATCACCTCGAGCCGTATCGCAAACCTTTTCATACGCTCAATCCTGCATTGGCTTTATTCAAGGATGGTCGTTCAATGGTGTACGGAACCATGGGTGGTGATGGTCAACCGCAAACGCAATGTGCAGTATTTACTCGCACTGCCACCTATGGTCTCGATCCACAAGATGCAATTAGTAGGCCGCGCTGGCTACTTGGACGCACCTGGGGTCAAACCAGCGACAGCCTGAAATTAGAATCGCGCTTTAGTCCATGGGTTGCAAAAGAGTTGCATGCCATGGGTCATGAAATTGAAATGCTCGACGCCTTTGATGAAACTGTAGGCCATGCAGGCTGCATTATCCGCGAGCCATCTGGCATACTGCGTGGCGGTTGGGATCCTCGCAGCGATGGTGCTGTTAGCGCGTTTTAGTAATGAACATTTTGGGCACGCGTAGATCCCAATGAATAGCGGTCGCGAGTAAGCCAAATATTCCCAACATGCAGAGCACTGAACCCTCAAGAGCATATTGTGGAGCATAGTTCAAAACGAGTACATAAGCGCAACATCCAAACGTCACTGGAATAGCGTACAACTCATGCGACATGATGAGCGTTTTCCTGCCGGCCAA
>CALQED020000096.1 GCA_943329505.2 Polynucleobacter meluiroseus
TCCTGAGTTAGCCAACTATATCAATCAAGAGATTGTACTTTGGAGTGAGGTTGTTAAAAAATCAGGCGCCAAACTGGATTAAATCTAAAGAAACGATAGAGAGAGTATGAGTATTCCCACCAAAAATTATTCTTTTGTACGCCATAAGCTTTTAAAGCAAGAGGAGATTGCGTTCTTAGATGTCCGCGAGGAGGATCCGCACGCTCGCGAACATCCTTTATTTGCTGCGAATCTTCCCCTGTCTCGCATTGAAGTCGATGCTTATGGAAAGCTTCCAAAGAAAAATATTCCGGTAGTGACGCTTGATGATGGTGAGGGATATGCAGAGCTAGCAGCGCAGCGTTTGATATCACTTGGTTTTACTGATGTCTCCGTATTTGAAGGTGGAGTGAGCGGCTGGAAAGCTGCAGGTGGAGAAGTCTTTAAAGACGTTAATGTACCCAGCAAATCCTTTGGAGAGCTTGTGGAATCCAAGCGTCATACCCCTTCACTATCTGCGCAAGAGGTGAAAAAACTTCTGGATGATAAGGAAGATGTAGTGGTGGTAGACGTACGTCGCTTTGATGAATACAACACGATGAGTATTCCCACGGGAATCAGCGTACCAGGTGCCGAGTTAGTCCTGCGCTTACCTGAGCTGGCCCCGAATCCAAAAACCAAAATTATTGTGAACTGTGCTGGCAGAACTCGTAGCATTATCGGCACACAATCACTGATTAATGCTGGCATTCCCAATGAAGTGAATGCGCTGCGTAATGGCACTATTGGCTGGACCTTAGCTGGTCAAGCACTCGACCAGGGTCAGACTCGTCAATTTACAGAAGTGAGTCAAGACACTGCGAGCACAGCTGCGCAGCGTGCACGAAATGTTGCCGATCGGGCAGGCGTTAAGCGTGCCACCCTAGCGGATGTTGTGCAATGGCAAATGCAAAGCGAACGGACAAGTTACTGTTTCGATACCCGCACCCCAGAAGAATATGAAGCTGGCCATCTACCTGGCTTTCGCTCAGTACCCGGTGGACAACTAGTGCAAGAAACGGAAATGGTTGCACCAGTCCGTGGCGCAAGGATTGTTTTAGTGGATCCGAGTGGTCAAGGCGTACGAGCCAATATGCCTGCGTCCTGGTTAGCGCAAATGGCTTGGGAGGTTTATGTACTCGATGATGTAAAAACATCCGATCTCACTGAAAAAGGTGTTTGGCAAGCACCATTACCTAAGCTTCCCAAAGTCAACACTGTTGATGCACTCACGCTATCAAATTGGCTCAAGTTAGATAGCAACACAATTGCAATCGATTTCAGCACCCATGCTCATTATGTAAAAGGTCATATCCCAGGAAGTTGGTATGCTCTACGCTCTCAATTGAGTGATGCCCTGAGAAATATTCCTCAAGTCGATCGCTATATCCTCACGAGCTCACCTGCAGAGTTAAGCGTATTTGCCGCACAAGAACTACAGGCACTGACTAATGCAGAGGTACTGGTTCTAGAGGGCGGAAATAGCGCCTGGACTAAGGCGGGCCTAGAGCTAGAAAAAGGTCCTAGTCTTTTGGCTTCGCCACCACTAGATCGCTATAAGCGCCCTTACGAAGGGACCAGCGTAGATCCTGCAGCAATGCAAGCTTACTTAGATTGGGAATTTGGTTTGGTAGCGCAACTAGGTAAGGACGGCACCCATCACTTCTGGGTTCTCTAGCTCTTGCTCAGGCATATTGCGCTTCACTGATCTCACTTCAACACGCCTCAGTCGCCATGATGGGTGAAGGATGTAAAACTTCGTTATGCTTGCCACATGCATCTCTTGAGAAACCCATCTTTTTTTCGCCTTGCGACTTGTATGGCTCTACTCTTTGGGCTAATTGCTTGTGAACGCGAGAGTTATACCACTTGGAACTGTAGCTCTACAGATGAAGCAAAGATCACTATGATCCTGCGCAGGGCGCAAATGGAATTCAGAGGTGATCAATTGGATTATTGCGGTAGCCTGGGCAATCAAAGCTATTTTGATCAAAAATGTCCCTCTCAAACTGAGCAATCTAGCACGGTGTTGACACCCTCTTCTGGTGCATTGGTTAGTCAGGGGCAAACATATCAGTGCAATGCTTTATAGAATCACACCCTAATGAATAAACTCAGCCCTAAAAAATTACTACTCACCAAGTGGACCGCTGTAAAACCCATTGCTAAGCAAAAACATTTCTTGGTAAGCAAAGTCATTATTCCCGAACCGCCCAATGAAAAGATTGAATTTGTAGAGATTGAGGCCATCTATAGCAAGCAGATAACGCAAATTGCCTGGCGTGATCTCACTAATAGTGAGCTTTGGTTACAGGGCTGGCAATAAAAAACCGCCCCAGTACTAGGAGGCGGTTTTAATGAAAAGAGTTAAATAAACTAATCTTTTTTCTTTGATCTGGGCGATTTATTTACCATCTCATCAATATTTTTTTCTGCCGCGTCTGCAACCTCATTCACAATTCGGCGGCCCTCTTTGAACATATTTTGTCCAGTGGTAGACATTTCATGAACCACTTTAGACAACTTATCAGCGTGCGCTGGCATTTTATTTTCTGCATCCTCAAGCCAGCCTACTAGAGAGCTACGGACCTTCTCAAGGTGCTTCTCGGTTTCATCAGCAGCACCTTCTCCCAAATCCTTCAGAACGGACTTCACCTTCTTTTGGTATGTGGCTGCGCGTTTAGCGGCCTCTTTTACCGCTTCTTCTTGCAAACTCTTTAATTTCTCTAAGTCATTTTTAGCGGCAGATTTAGCGCTATCCAAAGCATTTTTCATACCCCACTCAACCTCAGCGAGGTGGTGGTCGCTTAATTTTTTTGCAGCCTCTAGTAAGGTGTGAGAGTAGTCAAAAAGCTCTTTCGCTTTTTCACGTTGCCACTTTTGTAGATCTTTTGTATCCATTTATATGCTCCTATTAATAAGGGGGTATATCAAACCGCATCCATTAACTCTATACCTAAATGGCCTGACTGCCAATTCCTAGCAATTTAGGTAGCGAATATGACAATATGATGACATGGTGTCCCGTGTTTAGAAACCCAAGTCATGTTTCCCTATGATTTACAGGTCTTCAGATTTCTCTAAAAGACTGCTGATTAGTCGAGCTTGGCACCGGCCTGTTTCACTGCATTTGCCCAACGCGGCATTTCTGCTGCGAGGTACTTGGTAAATTGATCGGCATTTAAATAAGCGGGGTCTGCGCCCTGATCAATCATTTTTTTCTGAATATCTGGCGACTCCAAGGTCTCTTTGAATGCTTGGCTTAATTTATTTGTAACATCAGGTGGCGTTCCTTTGGGGGCGAGGATTCCATAAAAGCCCACTACCTCTAGATTAGCAACGCCTGTTTCTAGTACCGTCGGCGTATTAGGCAAAGCTATATTGCGCTTAGCGCTTGTTACAGCCAATGCCTTTAACTTTCCCTGCTTAGCGTAGATAGCAGCTTGGGGGACAGACTCAGCCATAAACTGCACGTGCCCTGCAATTAAATCTGTAAAGGCTGGGGCACTTCCCTTAAATGGAATATGCACCATGAAAATACCAGTTTCGGTTTTCAGCATCTCTGGAACCAAATGAGAAATACCGCCATTACCAGCAGAACCATAGTTCAGCATTCCAGGATTCGCTTTGGCATAAGCAACAAACTCTTTTAAAGTATTTGCAGCCACATCCTTATTCACAATCAACGCAAGAGGTTGTTGTGCTGTTCTAGCAATTGGCTGAAAATCTTTCAAGGTGTCATACGGTGACTTCGTATAAATCGCGGGATTAATCACCATCGTGCCCGTATTGGCTAGCAAGACGGTGTATCCATCTGCTGGTGATTGCATTACAAACTGGGCTCCAACGGCTCCACCTGCACCCACTTTGTAATCAACAATCACTGGTTGGCCCAGCACAGACTGCAATTTATCGCTGAGCAGGCGAATATGCGCATCAAGCGGACCTCCTGCTGGAAAGCCAATAATAATTTTGATGGGTTTGTCAGGGTATGCCGCACAAACTACCCCATAAGGTAAACCTAGAGCGATGCTCAGCAGCAATATCCTGATAATGTGTATGGACTTGAACATAAATATGTACTTTTGTTTGACCTAGCTACACTTTACCTGAAATTCACTTTAGAAAAATAAGCCATGCTTGAAAGCGCCCTGCAATTGATTAGCGATCCCAATGTCTGGATTGCGTTTTTAACACTCTCAGCCCTTGAAATCGTTTTGGGGATTGATAACATTATCTTTATTAGTGTCATTGCAAATAGATTGCCTTTAGAAATTCGTGAAAAGGTAAGGCGCTTTGGCTTATTTTTTGCCTTAATCACCCGCATCCTATTGCTATTGAGTCTGTCATGGGTAATGGGCCTTACTACCCCACTCTTCACATTTTTAGAACACCCCATTAGCGGCCGTGATCTGATCTTACTGCTCGGTGGATTCTTCTTGCTCTGGAAAGCTTCAAAAGAAATCTATACCGAAGTAGAGGTGGGTGAACACGATGAACAACATGAAATATTAAACACGCAGACCGTTAAAAAAACCATTCCTGCATTATTTATTGGTGCAGTAATACAAATTGGTTTACTAGATATCATTTTCTCGCTCGATAGCGTAATAACTGCAGTGGGCATGGTAGATGAAATTAGCGTCATGATTGCAGCCGTTATCGCCTCAATCCTGATCATGCTCATTGCCGCCAAACCCATTGGTGACTTTGTTCAGCGTCACCCCTCTATTAAAGTGCTGGCCCTATCCTTCTTAACAGTAGTTGGAATAGTCCTCATTGCAGAGGGTATGGGAGTACATATCCCTAAGGGCTATGTCTATGTTGCAATGGCATTTTCACTAGCAGTAGAGCTGTTAAATATTCGCTCACGTGAGAAGAAAAAAATAAAAAGTAGTCCTTGAATGTAAGTTGGTCTACAAAGCGTGTGCGCAAGCGTAGCCGCTTGCCCATGCCCATTGGAAATTATGACCGCCTAAATGTCCGGTGACATCTACGCACTCTCCAATAAAATATAAACCTGCATGCTTACGCGCCATCATGGTTTGGCCGTCTAGCTCCTTGGTGTCAACCCCACCTAGCATGACCTCTGCTTTTTTCCAGCCTAGGGTTCCTGCTGGTTTCACGCTCCAATTGGTGATGAGCTCCTTCAGGGCCTGACGATCCTTTTTAGAAACTTCTGCCCACTTCCGTCCTAAGAGATTTTTTTGTTCTGCAAAAGCCCTTGCAAGACGTTGCGGTAAAACTGAGGCAAGAATTGTCTCTGTGAGCTTGAGATGGTTTTCTTCCCTATTCCATAATTCATCACAATTAAATCCCCCAGGAAGCTCGATTGCTCCGAGCCAGTCAATATGAATCGGCTCACCTTCGATCCAATAACTACTCGCTTGCAGTACAGCAGGTCCTGATAAGCCTTTATGGGTGAGCAATAGGTCCTCGTTGAAGCGACAAGCACCATAACGCTGCCCTTTGGAGCCAGAGGCAATTCGGATGGGGACACTCAAGCCCGCTAATTCATTGAGGTTGCCAAATGTATCCGCTGTAAATGACAGAGGTACCAAGGCGGGACGAGGATCAACTACCTCCAGACCAAATTGTTTGGCAATATCCAAGGAATAAGCAGTCGCACCAATGGCAGGCACTGGCAAACCCCCAGTCGCCATTACAACTGATTGGGTTTTTTCAATACCATCACTGGTATGAACAGCCCAAAGATCACCCTCTTGTGTAATGGCCTCTACTCTGACTGGATTGCGAATAATGACA
>CALQED020000097.1 GCA_943329505.2 Polynucleobacter meluiroseus
CTGACGACACTTTGGTGCTGCCTTCGCATGGTAAACCGTTTACTGGCATGAAACCTCGAATTGCTCAGCTTAATGCGCATCATGATGAGCGCTTAGCAGAAACTATTGATGCCTGTAAAAATCCAGCAACCGCGCGTGAGATAGTGCCAGTTTTGTTTAAGCGTGAATTAGATATTCATCAATTAACTTTTGCGATGGGTGAGGCTATTGCCCATCTGAATTACCTACTTCGTCGAGGAAAGTTGGATCGCCAGCTTTGCGCGGACGGCGTGTTGAGGTTTTCCGCGGTTTAGCTTTAACACTCCTTGTTTTATTGCTAGCCTCTTCTTTCGGTGCCGTTGCTGCCGCACCCGCTGCTGATACAGCATCACCAAAAGACTTCAGAGCCATCATGGTGGCGTGCTGTACCTCAAGGCCTTGAATGGTGGACTTCAGAATATTCAAATTGAGGTTGAGCCAATTCTCAACACTTTTAAGGTCTTTAATGCGTTTTTCGAGCTCTTCAAGATCCATGCCTGGAAAGGCAGAACCAAAGCCGCTAGCAGCCTTAGAAGCATCCGTAGTGAAGGGAAACTGCCCGGCTTGACCAGTTGCACCTTGACCCCACATGGTTTTAAACATTTCAAGGCTTTGATTGAATTCTGGAATAGTTCCAAACATAAGGACTCCGAGGTAAATGAAAAGTGGCTTTTCCAATAGAATAAGGGATTCTAGAGATTAATCCCGGTTAAGCAATGCAATTTAATGGTTTATTCCAGCCTTATACCCGCGGTCAGGCACTTCCTGATCTGTTGAAGCAGCGCATCCTCATATTGGATGGCGCGATGGGGACAATGATTCAGCAATATAAGCTGAGCGAAGCTGATTATCGTGGCCTGCCTAGTAATATCCGTTTTGCAGATCACCCGGGCGATATCAAGGGCAATAATGAACTCTTGGTTCTGACCCAGCCACAAATCATTAGCAAAATCCACGAACAGTATTTAGATGCTGGTGCAGACATTATTGAGACCAATACGTTTGGCGCTACTTCAGTAGCGCAAGAAGACTACAAAATGGCAGGCTTGGCTCGTGAGATGAATGAAGTTGCTGCAAGGCTTGCGCGCGCTGCTTGTGAAAAATACAGCACCCCAGATAAGCCACGCTTTGCTGCAGGAGCAATTGGACCCACCCCAAAGACGGCGAGTATTTCTCCAGATGTGAATGATCCAGGGGCACGTAATGTGACCTTTGATGCTTTGCGTGCCTCTTACCGCGAACAAATCGAAGGTTTATTTGCTGGCGGCGTGGATTTATTTTTAGTCGAGACTATATTCGACACCCTTAATGCCAAGGCAGCTTTGTTTTCGCTCGATGAATTTTTTGAAGAGACGGGTGAGCGTTTGCCAGTCATGATTTCTGGCACAGTCACGGATGCCTCTGGTCGAATTCTTTCTGGCCAAACCGTTGAAGCGTTCTGGAATAGCTTGCGCCATATCAAGCCACTCACATTTGGTTTGAACTGCGCTTTAGGGGCTGCACTAATGCGGCCTTATATCGCAGAGCTTTCCCGAATTTGTGACACAGCAGTGTCTTGCTACCCGAATGCAGGCCTGCCCAATCCCATGAGTGATACGGGTTTTGATGAGACGCCAGATATCACATCAAGCTTAGTGGATGGTTTTGCTAAAGATGGTTTGGTTAATTTGGTTGGTGGCTGTTGTGGTACTACGCCTGATCATATTCGTGCGATTGCTAATGCTGTTGCAAAGCGTAAGCCACGCGCGTTCTATCGCGAGAATGCTGAGGAATTAGCTTGAGCAAGATAGATAAAAAAGTAATGCCTGCTATGAAACTTTCTGGGCTGGAGTCATTTAATATCACAACTGCTGTGGGTTTCGTGAATATTGGCGAACGCACTAATGTCACTGGCTCCAAGGCATTTTCTCGGATGATTTTGAATAATCAATTTGATGAAGCACTCGCAGTAGCGCGTCAGCAAGTCGAGAATGGTGCCCAAGTCATTGACATCAATATGGATGAAGCCATGTTGGATTCAGAAGCAGCCATGACGCGCTTCTTAAATTTGATCGCATCCGAGCCAGATATTGCACGCGTTCCCATCATGATTGATTCTTCTAAATGGACCGTGATTGAGGCAGGCTTGAAGTGTATTCAAGGTAAGCCGATTGTGAATTCGATTTCACTAAAGGAAGGCGAAGAGTCTTTTCGCAAACAAGCGCGCTTAATCCGTCGCTACGGCGCTGCTTCAGTGGTAATGGCTTTTGACGAAGTAGGTCAAGCCGACACCTTCAAACGCAAGACTGAGATTTGTCAGCGTTGCTATGACATCTTAGTGAATGAAATTGGTTTTCCTGCAGAAGATATTATTTTCGATCCGAATATTTTTGCGATTGCGACCGGTATTGAAGAGCACGATAACTATGCGGTAGATTTTATTAATGCCACCCGCTGGATTAAAGAAAATCTCCCTGGTGCCAAAGTCAGCGGCGGTGTTTCTAACGTCAGCTTCTCTTTCCGTGGCAACGATCGGGTGCGCGAGGCTATTCATACCGTATTTCTTTATCACGCGATTCAAGCTGGTATGGATATGGGAATTGTGAATGCTGGCCAATTAGGCGTATACGCTGATTTGGATCCGGAGCTACGTGAGCGCGTTGAAGATGTGGTTCTGAATCGCTTTAAAGAGAAAGACGGCAAAACGCCAACAGAGCGTTTGTTAGATATTGCTGATCAATTTAAAGGCGGTGGGGCTAAGCAGGTAGAAAACTTAGTATGGCGTGAAGCACTAGTACGCGAACGTTTGACGCATGCGCTAGTGCATGGCATCACTACTTTTATTGAAGAAGACACTGAAGAGTTGCGCGCTGAAATCATGGGCGTAGGCGGTAGGCCAATCGAAGTCATTGAAGGCCCGCTCATGGATGGCATGAATGTGGTGGGTGATTTATTTGGCGCCGGAAAAATGTTCTTGCCACAGGTTGTTAAGAGTGCGCGTGTGATGAAACAAGCGGTTGCAATTCTCATACCTTACATTGAAGAAGAAAAGCGTCAACATGTTGCTGCTGGAGGCGAAGCGAAAGCTAAGGGCAAGATTGTGATGGCTACCGTTAAAGGTGACGTACACGATATTGGTAAAAATATTGTGACAGTAGTACTGCAATGTAATAACTTTGAAGTTGCCAATATGGGTGTCATGGTTCCTTGCGCAGATATTCTGAAGCGTGCCAAGGAGGAGAATGCTGACATTGTCGGTTTGTCAGGTTTGATTACACCCTCGCTAGAAGAGATGACTTATGTTGCACAAGAAATGCAACGGGATGATTGGTTCCGTGAGCGCCAAATTCCCTTAATGATCGGCGGTGCGACTACCTCACGTGTTCATACTGCTGTGAAGATCGCACCCCATTACGATGGACCAGTCGTTTATGTGCCAGATGCATCTCGTTCTGTATCAGTTGCCTCCAGCTTGCTCTCTGATGAAAGTGCTAAAAAGTTTATACAGGATTTGCGTGATGACTATGAGCGTATTCGCGAGCAACATGCCAATAAAAAAGCTGCCCCAAGCATTTCATTAGAAGCGGCGCGCAAGAATCGAGAGATGATTGATTGGACTGCTTATGTTCCAGAAAAGCCAAAGTTTATTGGGCGCCGCATCTTTAAAAACTTTGCTCTCAGTGACATCGCCAGATATATCGACTGGACACCATTCTTCCAAACCTGGGATTTGGCCGGAAAGTTTCCTGCAATTTTAGATGATGAAGTAGTCGGTATTGAGGCTCGTAAAGTGTATGCTGATGCCCAGGCCATGTTAGATAAGTTAGTGAAGGGCCAATGGTTGCAGGCGGATGCTGTGGTTGCTTTTTATCCGGCCAATACCATAGGCGATGATATTGTTTTGTATAGCGATGAAGCTCGCCAACATCCGCTGTTTGTTTGGCATAACTTGCGCCAACAATCCGAGCGACCGGTAGTCGATGGTGCACGCAGGCCCAATCGTTGCTTAGCGGATTATGTGGCGCCAAAAGATTCTGGTGTCGCTGACTATCTTGGTTGTTTCGCTGTCACGACTGGTCATGGCGTAGAAAAGAAAGTGGCTGAGTTTCAAGCAAAGCATGATGACTACAGTGCAATTATGTTGAAAGCTTTAGCTGATCGTTTGGCCGAAGCATTTGCAGAACTCATGCATCATCGGGTGCGGACTGATTTGTGGGGCTATGCCACTGATGAGATTTTGACCAATGATCAGATGATTAATGAAGAGTACCGCGGCATTCGTCCTGCGCCTGGTTACCCAGCCTGTCCAGCACATGAAGTAAAGCAGGACTTGTTAAGGGTTATTGGCTCTGAAGATATTGACATGACCCTCACTGAGTCGATGGCAATGAATCCAGCCTCCAGCGTAAGCGGATTTTATTTGGCTCACCCAGACTCTCAATACTTTAATGTTGGAAAAATTAACAATGATCAAGTTGAGGATCTTGCTAAGCGTCGTGGGCAGTCAGTTGAAGATGTTCGCCGCCAATTAGCCAGCTTAGTCGATTAAACGCCCCACATAACGGGTTCGTTTTTGGCTTTAGCTTGTTTCATGAGCTCCAAAAAAGGGTAAGCTCTTTGACCAAGACGGTCTGCCAGCTTACGCTTTTCAGCCCCTGAATCAGCCTCATTTGTTGTTGTAGAACGCTCTTCCAGGTCTTGAAGGATTGCGGTTTCTAGGGCCGTAATGAGAGCAGGGAGTTTTTCTTCGGTAAGGATCCCTCTGGGCTCGAGAGGGCGACCCAAAATATCAAAAATCCGCTTAGTCAGATCCGCCAGCATGATGACATCTGGACCGGCTTTGGAGCGACATTGATAGATCATTTCAATAGCTTACCACCTGATAAACTCCCTTATCTATGTTGCTGAACAATAAAAATCGTTTAATTGAAATGCTGAGTGCAGCCCTGCAGAGCCTAGCTCAGGAGCGCGGCTTAGGTGAGGCGCCAGCCCCTGGTTTAGAGCGCCCTAAAGCCGTCGATCATGGCGATGTCGCTTGTAATATTGCGCTCCAGCTTTCAAAAGCTTGGAAACTCAATCCTCGTGAATTGGCTCAGTCATTAGTGGAGCATTTGCAACGACAGCCCGGTTTTGATCAATTAATCGCATCTTGTGAAATTGCTGGCCCTGGATTTATGAATTTCCGACTGACTAACGCGGCTAAAACAGCAGTCGTTGGAGAAATTCTTTCAGCTGGCTCTCATTTTGGCGAGCTTGCTCCAGGAGGCAGCGGCGTCACTAGTGCCATGATTGAATTTGTATCAGCAAATCCAACGGGCCCATTGCATGTTGGACATGGCAGGCAAGCTGCACTCGGTGATGCTTTAGCAAACTTATTAGCTACCCAAGGAATCAAGGTGCATCGTGAGTTTTATTACAACGATGCGGGCGTACAAATCGCTAATTTGGCTCTCTCCGTTCAGGCCCGCTTACAGGGCTTAAAACCAGGTGATCCTCAATGGCCTGAGCAGGCTTATAACGGTGAATATATTGCAGAGATTGCCACAGCATTTAAGGCTTCCCCGGAATTCTGTAATGACCTAGAGGCGATTCGTCAATTTGCGGTTGCGTACTTACGTAATGAGCAAGACATTGATCTGAAAACATTTGGTGTCAAGTTTGATTGTTATTACCTTGAATCCTCTTTATATACCGATGGTAGTGTTGACGAAATTGTGCAGGATCTTC
>CALQED020000098.1 GCA_943329505.2 Polynucleobacter meluiroseus
CAGCTTCTTCCGGACCAATCGTCTGTAAATGGACTGCGGGTGGAATACGGGTTTGGGTAGCTTTTGGCTTGGAAACTGGGTCGGATTTCATGATTTATCTCTCTTGCCGCCTCGTTTAGGAACGACAAGGGACTCAACAATACCCCATTGTCATTCAACTTGTGCCGTATAATCAACGCTCTAGCCAATTTATTGGCTTGATCCCAACCTGAATTCAGGTTTGAATCGTGGAGCTTGGAGTCGCCCTTTAAAAGACTCCCGGGGTTGCCCCTCCCCCGTTGTAATGAGGCGCAGGGTTGGTGTGCCGTATGCCGCGACCCGCATTAGAAGACAGTTTTCAGGCGCGCGCCTGCATTGATGACCTAAAGGAGGTCTCTGCGGCGATCGTCAAGTGTGGCACCGATTTAACCAACCGTTAACTGGGTGAACTAAGCAAAAAATGCTTAGATTTGCATGATCCACACTCATATTCCGCTTTGGGCCCAGTCCCGTGCGGCATCTAACCTGTCCCCTAACGCAGCGCGCTTACTTCGCCCTCCCCCATAGGAGAGAGTGTTATGAAACGCATGTTGTTTAATGCAACTCAACAAGAAGAGTTGCGAGTTGCCATCGTTGATGGTCAAAAACTCATTGATATCGATATCGAAGCTGCCGGCCGCGAACAGCGCAAAGGCAATATCTACAAAGGTGTTATTACCCGTATTGAGCCTTCCTTGGAAGCGTGCTTTGTCAACTACGGCGAAGAGCGTCATGGCTTCTTGCCATTTAAAGAAGTTGCTAGAACTTACTTCAAAGAAGGTATTGATGTTCGCAATGCTTCCATCAAGGATGCCCTGCGCGAAGGTCAAGAAATCATTGTTCAGGTAGAAAAAGAAGAGCGCGGCCAAAAAGGCGCCGCCCTCACCTCATTCGTCTCTCTAGCAGGTCGTTATTTAGTGCTAATGCCAAATAACCCACGCGGAGGTGGCGTATCCCGCCGGATTGAAGGTGAAGACCGTCAAGAACTCCGCGATGCCATGTCCCAATTAGATATACCTGATGGTATGAGCATCATTGCCCGTACCGCTGGTATTGGTCGTGACGCGACAGAATTGCAATGGGACTTAAGTTATCTCATGCAGTTGTGGAAAGCGATTGATGAAGCGGCTAAAGGTAATTCAGCTCCGCTATTAATTTATCTCGAATCTAGCTTAGTGATCCGCGCAATCCGCGATTACTTCCAGCCAGATATCGGTGAGATTCTGATTGATACCGACGACATCTATGAGCAAGCTGCTGCCTTTATGTCAGTAGTGATGCCCGACAATTTGCCGCGCGTAAAGCGCTATCAAGATGATGTGCCGCTGTTCTCTCGCTTCCAAATTGAGCACCAAATTGAAACTGCATACTCACGTACCGTGCCATTGCCATCTGGTGGCGCGATCGTAATCGATCACACGGAAGCTTTAGTTTCTGTAGACGTGAACTCTGCACGCGCTACCCGTGGCTCAGATATTGAAGAGACTGCAACCCGTACCAACTTAGAAGCGGCCGATGAAATTGCCCGTCAAGCCCGTTTACGTGACTTGGGTGGTTTGATTGTGATCGACTTTATTGATATGGAGTCTAGTAAGGCTCAAAAAGATGTTGAGAATCGCTTACGGGATGCTTTACGGCATGATCGTGCTCGCGTTCAGATGGGTAAGATCTCTAAATTTGGTTTGATGGAAATGTCACGCCAACGCTTGCGTCCTGCCCTCTCCGAAGGTAGTCATGTCACCTGCCCACGTTGCAACGGCACCGGTCACATCCGCGATACCGAATCTTCTGCATTACAAGTTCTGCGCATCATCCAAGAAGAAGCGATGAAAGAGAACACTGCAGCGATTCATACCCAGGTTCCAGTTGAAGTAGCGGCCTTCCTTTTGAATGAAAAACGTGCTGAAGTGATTAAGATTGAGACTCGCTTCAAAGTGAACGTCTTAATGGTTCCAAATAAGCATTTGGAAACACCACATTACAAGCTAGAGCGTTTGCGTCACGATGATCCTCGTTTAGATGATCAGAAGGCTAGCTATGTAATGGCTGAAGAAGCTGCCCGCGAATTGGAAACTGACACCACAGTAAGCCGTAAGGATGCTGATGTGAAAATTCGACCAGAAGCAGCAGTCAAAGGTATTACGCCAACTCAACCTGCACCAATCAGCCAACCACGCCCAGCGCGCACTGAAAAAGTCGCTACTGAGAGCTCTGGTGGTTTCTTTGGTTTCATCAAGAGAATCTTCTCTTCTTCTCCTGCAGTAGAAGAGAAGCCAGCGCCAAGCAATAACCGTGGTCGCAACCAAGGTCGCAACGGTAATGGTGGCAATGGTGGTGACCGTAATCGTGGTCGTAACCGTCGTGGTGAACGTGCTGAGCGTCCAGCAGCTAATGCTGCGGATGGCGCAACTACTGAAGGTACTAATAACAATCGCAATGGCAACCGCAATAATCGTAATGGTAACCGTAATCAAAATGGTCCAAAACCTGAGCGTGAAGCAAACCCAACTGCAGTAACACCTGCAACTGAAGCCGCTGCTGGTAGCGAAGCAACGCTAGGGGCTGAGGGTGATGAGCGTCGTGGTCGTGGACGCAATCGTCGTGGTCGTGGTCGTGGCAGAAATGAACGTGGCGAGCGTACTGAGAATGGTGATGCATCAACAACCGTTGCTACAACCTCATCTACAAGCCCATTTGCTGGACCTCCTGTTGGCATGGCTGGGGCATCTGCATCGATGCCAATTCAGAATCTTGCTAATAGCTTTGGAAACAAGCCCGTTGCTCAGAAGCAAGAACGTAGTGAAAGAGCACCGCGTCCTCCGCGTCAAGCAAATCGCCCAGCACAAAACGCTGCTCCTACTGCAGTTGCAGCGCCTATCGCTGTAGTGGCAGCAGCTACGCTCGAGGTCATTGCTAAACCTGCACCAGAACTTCCTAAGGTTGCTTTCCAGGCGCTTGAAGAAACTCCCTTGCATAGCGTAGTGCAGTCCGCTGGAATGATTTGGGTTGCTACCGACGTCTCTAAGCATGCTGAAGCACAAAATCAAATTCAGGCTGAACCAGTTGCTCACAACTTAGGTAGAGCACCTAAGCCAGCAGCAAGCCTGCCTGATGGCCCAATGGTGTTAGTCGAAACCGGCGGACAAGAAAAAACGGTCTAAAGCGTTAACGCTTTTTCTCCAGACCGCCTTTTATCCCAAAAAGATATTGGGCGGTTTGGCAGAAACCCCGTTTCACAGCCATAATTCAGAATATGGTTGAAAAAGCAATTCCCAAGGTAATCCCTATTCGCATTGATGAAGGCAAAGGCCTTACGCCGTCTATTGGCGGGACATTGAATGCGCCTCACAGACATACTCAAGATGCGCGTAGTCGAACCCTGCGTGATCTTCGTATCTCGGTCACGGATCGCTGTAACTTCCGCTGCACCTATTGCATGCCCAAAGAAGTCTTTGACCAAAACTATCCTTATCTAGCTCACGAAGAATTATTAAGCTTTGAAGAAATTACGCGACTCACGACTATTTTCTCAGCTCTCGGTGTTGAGAAAATTCGTTTGACTGGCGGTGAGCCATTGCTGCGCAAGAACTTAGAAGTTCTCATTGAAATGTTGGCAGCGGTGCGCACTCCCGATGGCAATCCTTTAGACCTCACCTTGACCACTAACGGCAGCATCTTGCGCAAGAAAGCAGCCGCACTCAAAGCTGCTGGGCTACAAAGGCTTACAGTAAGTCTTGATGGTTTAAATGATGAGATCTTCAAGAAAATGAACGATGTTGATTTTCCAGTGGCTGATGTCTTAGATGGCATTACTGCTGCACAAGAAGTTGGCTTTCAGAATATCAAAGTTAATATGGTTGTCAAAAAGGGTACTAACGATCATGAGATCGTTTCCATGGCCAAGCACTTCAAGGGTAGCGGCATTATTCTGCGATTTATTGAATTTATGGATGTTGGCAGTTCAAACGGTTGGAATATGGCGGAGGTGCTGCCATCTAAAGAAGTCATCGCCAGTATCAACGCAGTATTTCCAATAAAACCAGTGGAATCGAATTACATTGGCGAAGTTGCTCAGCGCTGGCGCTATGAAGATGGCTCTGGAGAAATTGGTGTGATCTCTAGCGTGACACAAACTTTCTGTCATGAATGTACTCGTGCGCGCATCTCTACTGATGGCCAAATGTACCTTTGCCTTTTTGCAAATGAGGGTTTTGATTTCAAAACTCTGCTGCGTTCTGGGAAAAGTGATTTGGAAATTGCCAATGCCATCATGAACACTTGGTCTGCGCGGGACGATCATTACTCCGAGATTAGAGGCTCTGCCATTGCAAATCAGTCGACTAGTCATCACAAAGTCGAAATGTCTTATATTGGTGGCTAATGATTCTTGTAGAAAAAATTACTGGACTCATTCTGGCGGGCGGCCGTGCCCAGCGTATGGGTGGCATTGATAAAGGTTTAATTCCTTTCCATCACAAACCCTTGATTGAATCAACGATTCAAAGACTCAAACCCCAAGTCGAATCTATATTGATTAATGCCAATCGCAATATCACGCAATACGCTAGTTATGGCTACCCCGTCATCATGGATGAAACCCCGGATTTCTCTGGTCCGCTAGCGGGGTTCTTGGCTGGGCTCAAAGCTTGCCAAACACCTTACCTGTTAACTACTCCTTGTGATTCACCACTACTGCCAACTGATCTGGGTATCACACTTGCAACCGAACTCGAGCGTGATAACCGGCAATTGGTTTATGCCTCTACCAAAGCAGTAGATGGCAAAGTTTGGGCGCAACCTGTCTTCTGCCTGATGCGCGCTGATGTACAAGATTCACTAGTCTCTTTTCTTAAGAAGGGTGATCTCAAGATTGATCGCTGGTTCAAAGAACTGAATAGTAGCGCCGTCATTTTTGATGACGAACAAGCCTTTGCCAACGTCAACACGCCGGAAGAATTGAAGTCTTTAGAAGCGGCCTCGGTATGAAGCACTCACCCAACAGTCCCATCTTGCTTACTTCGTCACTCCACGTTGATGAGGCGCGTCAAGCGATCTCCAATTTAGTCACTGAGCTACTGCATGAATCCCAAGCTAACCATCATCCAGAAGACATTGAAACAGTTTCGCTAGACCAAGCCATCAATCGTATTCTGGCAGAAGATTTGCTATCCCCAATCGATGTGCCTGCTGCTGATAACTCGGCAATGGATGGTTATGCATTTGATGGTCAATGCCTGCTTGGTAATGCCTTAGAGACTCGCTTGCGAGTTGTGGGAACTGCTCTGGCAGGCAAACCTTACGAGGGGAAAATTGCGGCTGGAGAATGTCTCAAGATTATGACTGGTGCCCTGATACCAACTCAGTGTGACACTGTGATTCCGCAAGAGCTCACTACCAGTAGCGATACTAAATCCATTCACTTTCAATCGGACCAACTCAAAGCCGGTGATAACCGTCGCTTACGGGGTGAAGATTTACAAAAAGGGAAAGCAGCTATTGCCGCTGGGCGTTTATTGCGTCCATCGGATTTAGGCTTAGCAGCATCACTTGGAATGGCCACCCTCAAAGTTCGACGCAGATTAAGGGTAGCTATTTTGTCTTCAGGCGATGAACTCCGCTCCTTGGGACAAGTGTTGGATGCTGGC
>CALQED020000099.1 GCA_943329505.2 Polynucleobacter meluiroseus
CTCAAAGGCGCCGGTCTCACGATGTACTCTCGGATGGGCGATGGCCGTGCGGTACTCAGATCTTCCATCGGTGAATTCTTATGCAGCGAAGCCATGCACGCGTTAGGTATCCCGACGACTAGGGCGCTGTCAGTGGTGGGATCAGACTTGCCTGTGCGGCGAGAAACCCTCGAAACCGCCGCAGTTTGTGCTCGGTTGGCGCCAAGCTTCATTCGCGTTGGCCATTTCGAGCACTTTGCCTCTTTGCACAATATTGTGCGTCTCACAGAGCTTGCGGATCTCTTAATACAGGATCACTACCCTAGCTGCAGAAACAATGCCAATCCTTATCTCGAGTTATTTAGACAAATCTGTGAACGCAATGCCAAACTAGTAGCACAATGGCAATCAGTCGGTTTTTGTCATGGAGTCCTCAACAGCGACAACATTAGCGTACTTGGCTTGACGATGGACTATGGCCCTTTCGGGTTCTTAGATCAATTTGAAATGAATCATATTTGTAATCACAGTGATCATGGCGGACGATATGCCTATCACCGCCAACCACAGATCATGCATTGGAATATGGCATGCCTTGCTAATGCTTTCATACCGCTAATAGAGTTGCAACACTCAGAGTCAGATTCACAAACCTTACTTAAAGAAGTCTTGAGTGAATTCCCAGTAATCTACGGCGAGGCTTGGCTCTCTTTATTTAGACAAAAACTAGGCTTACAAACTGAGCAAGGCAGTGATATCGACCTAATAGAGAAATTAATGCAAGCATTAAATGATTCACAGGTTGATTTCACTTCATTTTTTAGGCAGCTGAGTCAAATCTCTTCAGACGCCCCTGTATCCGAAATTGGCCTTAGAGACCACTTCATTGATCGCCCTCTGATTGATCAATGGTTTGCAGATTACCTTGCTCGCCTAAAGGCGGAGTCTAGTAATGATCAGAGTCGAAAAGTTGCAATGGATTTAGTCAACCCTAAATACATTTTACGTAATCATTTGGCGCAGATCGCGATTGAGAAAGCCCAGCAAGGTGATTATTCAGAAACGAATACCCTACTGCAACTGTTGAGCAAACCCTTTGATGAGCAAGTTGGGTATGAAGACTATGCCAAACCACCACCTGCCGATCTTGAAAAAATAGAGGTGAGCTGTTCATCCTAGATAAATGCATTTACTTTGACACCTTGGAGTGCCTATGAAAAAAACCGATCAAGAATACAAACAATCTTTAACTGTGATTCAGTATCGCGTTACTCGCGAAGCTGCAACCGAACACCCCTTTTCGGGCAAGTATTGGGACCACTGGGATCAAGGCAGATATACCTGCGTATGTTGTGGCACGCCCCTCTTTCTATCTACCACTAAATTTGATGCTGGCTGTGGTTGGCCAAGCTATAACGCCCCAGAAGATGGCGCGGCTATTAAAGAGGTTCGTGACGCCACCCATGGCATGATCCGTACCGAAGTGCGTTGCGCAAACTGTGAGGCCCACTTAGGCCACGTATTTGATGATGGACCTATGCCTACGGGTCTGCGATATTGCATTAATTCAGCATCCCTGAACTTTGAGCCTAGCGTCAATGCAGAACTCACAAAGAAAGACTAAAAACCAAATAGTTGGATAATCTGCTGATGAAATTTTTATTTGACCTATTCCCCATTATCTTGTTCTTTATCGCCTTTAAGTTTGGCGATATCTATACGGCGACCATCGTAGCCATGGTGGCAACGATTGGACAAATCCTATGGGTGTATTACCGCCATCGCAAAATTGAAGCAATGCAATGGGTCAGTCTGATCATGATCATCGTTTTCGGTAGTCTGACTATATTCTTGCATGACAAAACCTTCATTCAGTTAAAGCCAACTGCCCTTTACTGGCTCTTCTCAGGCGCTTTGCTCATTAGTGCACAGTTTTTTAATAAAAACTGGATTGAAGTATTGATGGGCAAGCAGGTCACCCTCAAGTCAGGTCGATCACATTCGGTCTGGCATCAGCTTAACCTTGCTTGGTCGGCATTCTTTTTTCTGATGGGTGCGCTTAATTTATATATTGCATTCGAATATTCCGAGGAGACTTGGGTAAATTTCAAGCTTTTCGGTAGCACTGGATTGTTAGTGATATTTGTGATCATTCAGGGTGTATGGCTATCACGGCATATGGAGCATCCCGAGCAATGAGTATTAACCAAGCCAGAATTGCCCTTTTTGAAGTAGATTTAGCCAAAGCGTTTGCTATTCAAAAACTCGAGATCATTGATGAAAGCCATATGCATGCGGGACATGCTGGGGCTGCTACTGGGGGTGGCCATTTCAAGCTGACGATCATTGCCCCAGAGTTCGCTGGCCTGTCTTTAATAGCCCGCCATCGAGCTGTTTACGCAGCCTTAAATCGCCATATTCCCAAAGAAATCCATGCCTTAACCATCTCCGCCCTCACACCTGAGGAGTCTGGGCTCTAGCCTGCTTTACACTCTTGAGAATTCTTTAATTTAATTGACTGTCACTATGTTAAAAAACCAGTACCTGATCTCTGTTGCCGTAAGCGCATTATTCCTGTCTGCCCCTACTTTTGCGCAAAATGCCGCCATCGTCAATGGCAAAGCCATCCCAAAAGCACAGCTGGATAAGTTGGTGCAAAAAGCTGGTCAAGCGGATGATCCGCAAGTTCGCGAACAAGCACGTGAAATGCTCATCAGCAAAGAACTCATTCTGCAAGAGGCAGATAAGCGTGGTCTGATTCAAAAAGAATCTGTGCGTGATCAATTAGAGCAAGCGCGCGTTGGGGTATTGGTTGCCGCTGTTTTTGAAGACTTCGTTGAAAAAGAAGGTGTGACCGATGCAGAGTTAAAAACTGCCTATGAGTCGGTTAAAGCGGAATACACCGGCAAGGAATACCATGTTGAGCATATTTTGGTTGAAAAAGAATCTGATGCAAAAGCGATCATCGCTCAATTAAAAGCAGGTGGTAATTTTGCTGAGATTGCTAAAGCAAAATCGAAGGATCCAGGCTCTGCCCCAAATGGCGGAGATTTAGGCTGGGTATCTGAAAAGTCTCTAGTACCTGAGTTCTCAAAAGCGATGGTGCAACAGAAGGTTGGCCAGGTAAGCGACAAGCCTGTTAAATCCCAGTTTGGATGGCACATCATCAAAACCACTGATTCACGAGATTTGAAGGCGCCAAGTTTTGAGGAGCTTAAGCCACAACTACAGCAAATGATCTCATCAGATCAAAACTGGCAGAAAGCGAAATTTACTGAAATGATGCAAAAGCTTCGCGCTAAGGCAAAAATTCAATAAGCGCTTTATCGAAATTAATCTTTCCTAACTGGGTAATGGCGAGGCCGCATTTTTTGAATCGCCATACCCGCTAGTCCGCAAGCAAAGGCGGCAACCACAAATACATCCCTTGGTTGTGCGAGATCCCAGATCCAACCTGCACATAAACCGCCAATGGTGCCGCCTAAGCCATAAGAGACCGTAGCCATAATCGCTTGTCCTCTGGCCTGCAAAGGACCGGTAAACCAACGTTGTAGCAATTTTGTCGCAGCGCTATGATGGGCTGCAAAAGTAGCAGCATGCATTAACTGCGCAAGAATTAATACTGAAGTGATAGGCAGGAATGCAATCAATATAAATCGGATCACGCCAATACCAAAGGTTCCTTGGAGAATGATTTCAGCATCTAAACGACTGAGTACTTTATTTTGGAAGTAAAAGAAAATTACCTCAGCAGCAACACCCAAGGCCCAAAAAAGTCCGATTTGAAATTTGTCATATCCCAGATTGGCTAAGTACAGCGAATAAAACACATATAAGGCGGCATGGGCAAAGATCATAAAAAAGCCCGAAATCAGAAACCACCGAACATCTGGATTTAGAAGAACAATCCATAACTCACCCTTCACCATTTTGCGACGTTCCATCTTGGGCTCATGCAAGCAGAAGGTCGTCAGCGCTAAGGCAAATAACACGATCACGCCGACGTATGGATAGAGTTCAATACCCTTACGTTGAAATAACTCACCAGCAGCTAGCACCATCACAATAAAACCGATCGAGCCCCAGAGACGTAAACGACCATAGCGCTTATCAAAAGTATTGTCTTTGTACAAAGCATGAATCGTTGCAGTCTCACCTAATGGCATTTGACTACTCAGAATGGTATGCAGAACAAACATCCAGATGAAAAAGCTAATGTAACTATGTAAGAAAAAGATGGATAAAAACACCAGTGCTGCTAAGCAGGCACAGACTCGAATAATGCCAATACGATTTGATAGGTAATCGGAGAGCCATCCCCAGCTAAATGGACCCACAATGCGAGTTACTTGCAGCATCGACATCAATACCGCAATTTCGATGACGCTAAAGCCGTGGTCTAAAAAGAAAAGGCTGGCATAAGGCGAAACTAAGCCGATATAAGCAAAATATAAAAAGAAAAAGGACCCGAAGGCCCATCGAAGTCCAGGCGTCATCTCAAGGGCACTGGCTAGTCGAGTTTGGAGCCTGGTCGTGCCGCTGGAATGGGTGCGACATCTACCGTTACATCAGCGCATTGTGCGCGATGGCGTAGAGCATGATCCATGACAACTAAAGCTAGCATGGCTTCAGCTATGGGGGTCGCACGGATGCCAACACAAGGATCGTGACGACCCTTGGTTTGAACGGTGATAGATTTGCCAGCAAGATCAATCGACCGCTTAGGACTCATGATGCTTGAGGTAGGTTTAATTGCAATGGCTACGCGCAAATCTTGACCTGTACTGATTCCTCCTAAGGTGCCACCTGCATGATTGGATGCAAAGCCATCGGGATGTAACTCGTCTCCATGCTCGCTACCACGCTGAGCAACAGATTTAAAGCCAGCACCAATCTCAACGCCCTTCACCGCATTAATCCCCATCATGGCATGTGCAATATCGGCATCGAACTTATCAAATAAGGGCTCACCTAGACCAATAGGCACATGACGAGCACGTACTTCAATCCGTGCACCGCAGGAATCTCCGGCTTTGCGCAAATCGTCCATATAGCTCTCTAACTGAGGGATGATTTGAGCGTTGGCAGCGAAAAAAGGATTCTGTCCAATCTGCGTAGCATCCTGAAACGGAATCTCAATCTCACCAAGTTGACTCATGTAGCCATAAAACTCGGTGCCATATTGTTCATGCAACCATTTCTTAGCAATGGCTGCAGCAGCTACAACTGGTGCAGTCAAGCGAGCCGATGAGCGACCGCCACCACGAGGATCACGAAACCCATACTTATGGTGATATGCATAGTCAGCATGACCAGGTCTAAACGTTTGTAAAATATCACCGTAGTCTTGACTGCGCTGATCTGTATTGCGTATTAACAGAGCAATTGGGGCGCCAGTAGTCTTGCCCTCAAAAACGCCAGAAAGTATTTCTACTCGATCTTCTTCTTTGCGTTGGGTAACGTGGCGCGAAGTGCCTGGCTTACGGCGATCTAAGTCTTTTTGCAGGTCAGTCTCGCTCAACAGCATGCCTGGAGGGCAACCGTCGACTACAGCCCCAATAGCGGGACCATGCGATTCACCAAAAGTGGTAACAGTAAAAAGAAGGCCTAAGGTATTTCCTGACATACCGACA
>CALQED020000100.1 GCA_943329505.2 Polynucleobacter meluiroseus
TCCATTGCCTTTTTGTTGATTGATCCAAGGACCTTTTTCATACAACACTTTTTCAGGCACATCCGCAAATGAGTGTGTTTGCATTTGTTGCTGAACGTAGGTAGCAGAATCCCAAGAGGTGTTTGGAGGAATTCCATAGTACTGATCAAAACCATGCGCGCCTGGCAGACTTTTGGGATCGGCACCGAGGTGCCACTTACCAAAAATAGCCGTTGCATAACCTGCATCTTTAAATAATTGCCCCATAGTGTAAGCCTTACCAGGTAAGGTGTTGGGCGTGCCTGGCTCACTAACGAGTGATAGACCACTTCGAATAGAGTACTGTCCTGTCATCAACGCAGCGCGCGATGGTGTGCATCCAGGCTCTACTAGATATTGGGTAAGGCGAAGCGAATTTTTAGATAATTCATCTGTGCGTGGTGTAGGTGCGCCACGTAGCTCGCCGCCGCCATAAGGGCCCATATCACCATAGCCAACGTTATCGGCCAGAATGAAAACAACGTTGGGCTTTTTTTGAGCGGGAGTAGTCTGCGCAAATACGGTAGGTGCGGCCATTGAAATGGATAAGAGCCCAATTAGCATTCTTTTAAAAAACATTTCAATTCCTTTGATGTAGTTAATACAACTACTTATTTATTCGAATAACCTTTGAAATCTTCGCCAACCTTGATATTGGGATATTTTTTTATGCTTGCTTCATAGCCGTCAAGCCATTTAAAGTTCTGAGCGTAAACCCAACCCAAGGTCAAATCCGTATACATGAGATTGTTATCTTCATGAGGATCGCTACTTAAGTCATAAATCATCGGAATCTGTGCTGTCACAAAAGGCTGTTGTATCGATACGGGAGACTGCGCATACCTATAGATAGTTTTATAGATCTTCCATTTAATCGACATTAACTCACCATCAATACCAAAGAATGGATAATATTCACGACCAGTTTTTTTGCTCTTACCGAACATGAAATTTGAGGCATCAATACCATCGATCGGTCGATCCTTAGGAACTAAATTGGATGAGCCAACCATTCCAGCGATTGTTGGCATCCAGTCAACGGCAGCAAACATCTCCTCGGTAACAACGCCTGAGGGAACTTTTCCTGGCCAACGAATCATTGCAGGAACTCTCATACTCCCCTCAAATGGAGTATTGAAAAAATCACCACGAAATGGTCCATTCGTTGCCCCACCAATTTGAGGGCTTGCACCGCCTCCAGCATTATCACTACTGAAAATAAAGATCGTATTGTCTTCTACGCCGGCCTCTTTAACAGCATCCATGACTTGGCCCACGCGGTAGTCCATCTCGGCAATTAAGTCTGCAAAGACACCTCCACGAGCTTTTGACTTTAAGGAAAAGTTTGGATTTGGCATGGGTGGCTCATGCATTTCTGAGTAACCCACATAAACAAAGAAAGGTTTATCCGCTGCTGCATTTTTCTTGATGTATTCAACGGTCTTAGGAATGATGTATTTCTCATCAATGATTGGACGGATCTTTAGGTCAAGCGGCATCACTGGTTTAGATTTTTGCCCCTTCTTACCTTCCCAAACCATTGGCACAGGAAGGCCGCTCTCTTTAAATAACGGCCACTGTGTATAGCCCGCCTCAAACCAAGTATTTTGGATGCCCCACCATTCATCAAAACCTTGATCATTAGGAAGACGTCCTTGAGTATCTCCAAGATGCCATTTGCCATATAAAGCAGTGGCATAACCAGAGTCAGAAAGTAGCTTAGCAATGGTGTATTCCCATGGTGCCATTCCTGCTTTTCCTTGGCCTGGCCAAGGAACTGAAGTAGTTCCTGATCGAACGGGATGACGACCCGTCATGATGGCAGAGCGTGATGGTGTGCACTGGGCTTCTACATTGTAGTTATTAAAACGAATGCCTTGACTGGCTAACTTATCAATATTTGGAGTGGGTACTGTTCCACCATATACCCCAAATGATCCCCAGCCTGTGTTATCAACCAAGAAGTAAACAATGTTTGGCTTCTTTTGAGTAGGAGCTGAGGCAACCTGAGCAATAGAGTGAGTTGTAGAACTGAGAAAAATTGCCAGGGTTAAGCCAGCGATGAACCGCCTCAATATGCCAATTTTCATTTATTACTCCTAAGGATTAATAGTGAAATTTAACACGGAATGTATGGCAAATAATTGCTCTAGATCACCTATCTAGAACTTGGTAGTAATAGACTACCATTGATGGTTTACAGCAGATTTTAGCTATTGATTGCGCTTTAAAACGGCTCGTAACCGCCAGATGAATAAGCAACAGTCCCTAAGGCCAAGTTATCAAACTTGGTATATGGTCCTTGCCAACTTAATCTGACTGTGCCAATAGGACCGTTACGCTGTTTACCAATGATAATCTCAGCCATACCTTTGTCGGTTGTGGTGTCAGGGTGATAAACCTCATCGCGGTAAATAAACATAATCAAGTCTGCGTCTTGCTCAATCGCTCCCGATTCGCGCAGATCTGACATGATGGGGCGCTTATTAGGTCTTTGCTCAAGGCCACGATTTAACTGAGAAAGTGCAACTACTGGACACTGCAATTCTTTAGCGAGTGATTTGAGTGAGCGGGAGATTTCTGAAATCTCAGTGGCGCGGTTTTCGGAACCAGAACCACTCATCAGTTGCAAGTAATCGATCACTACCAAACCTAGCGTGCCACCAAAGTTTCTAGCAATCCGTCGTGCTCTTGCACGTAATTCAAGACTAGATAAGGAGCCAGTCTCATCGATCAAAATTTGGGTATTACTTAAACGCGCAATGGCATCGGTGACGCGCGGCCACTCATCATCTTGCAATTTACCAGTCCGCATACGACTTTGATCAACGCGCCCTACTGATCCCAACAAACGAGAGGCTAACTGCTCACCCGACATCTCCATTGAGAAAATTACTACTGGTAAGCCTTCAGCTAGAGCAACATTCTCTGCAATATTGAGTGCGAACGCAGTGTTATGAGTCACCACGTAATCATTAGTTACATAGGTTCTGTCTGGGTGACTAACGGAGATGCATTGCGCCTCAGAAACTCTCGATGGATCAATACTCTTAAATGTGAGTCTGCGTTGGCGATCCCAGCTTGTTCTGAGTCTTTCTTTCTTCTCAGGCAAAGTAAAGGCCTGAAAACCAGGACCAAAGCTCATATTCAGAACATAAGCTAAGCGACCCTGCTTCTTTTCGCCCCGATAGGTGTAACTCGACTGTTTTTTCGCTATTGAGCAAAAACCACCCAATGATCTAGCCAGGGATGCAACATCCTCAGATAACTGTTTACTAGCTGTGCAAAAACGAATAGAGCCCCACTTCTCAATCCAGCCATCGGTGTCCATCAAGCCCTGGAATAGCGCAAGACGAGAAGCCTTATTGGCCTCAAGATAGGTAGCAGGAATGTATTTATCAAAACTTCTGCAGCCCAGAACACCCAAATCTTTTAATGCAGCTCTGAAATAATTAGCGGGCACTGCCTGACGTTGGCCATTGGCAGAAATTCTGGCTTTAGAGACCAATCTCCAGTCATATGCGTTAGCATGAACCAATTCCATCTCATAGCCAGCAAGCGCATTCATGCGCTCTACAAGCTCAGGAGATTTAGTGGAAAACAAGACGCTGCCATGAGATAAGGCTAAAGTGCCATCACCTAATAAGGCGCCAAAGACCCATGGATTAATCGGTAATGTATTTGAATGTCCGAAATCCCCAGAGACGGGATCAATCCACAGACGATTTTTGTAACGAGCACAAGAGAGCATTTCAATTAAACGCGCAGTACTAATGACTTTAGCTGAATCCCAATCACGGTACATTACGCGCCAGAGGTGCTCATCACAGCACTCAGCTTCACGACCATCAGAGAAGGTGACTTTGTATATCTGCTTAATGCCTTGTGGGTAAATACCAGTGACCATGGAGAACTGGCCATCGACAGAAGCAAGGCGATCACCGAAACGTAAATCACCCATTAGCTTCCAACCATCAACCGTTTTCACTTTTGCGTCCATGGGCTGTGCTTTACCCATAGAAGGTCTTCCAGCCACAATCACTAAGTCGCCTTTTTGAAGGCCGCTCGTTTGTTTATCTAAATCAATAAATCCCGTTGCGATACCTGTGATGTCGCTACCGCCTTGGCGGTTATAGAGCTCATCAATTCTGGCAACTACTGAACGTAGTAATGGCTCAATTTCTAGGTAATCCGCTTTACGACTACCTTCTTCACCAATTTGTAAGATGCGAGACTCGGCCTCGTCCAACAGCGTTCTCACTGTGCGACCCTCCGGCACAAATGCGGAGTTCACAATACTGTCTGATACTTCAATTAGGCGACGCAAAATACTACGATCGCGAACAATGTCGGCATAGCCTTTAATGTTTGCAGCGCTTGGAGTGTTTTGCGCTAAAGAATTGAGGTAATCAATGCTGACCAAATCACCGCCCTGCTCAGATTTAATTGCATCATGAACAGTAATCACATCCGCGGGATGGTTGTCGCCAACTAAACGTGCAATGACTTTATAGATCAATGCATGTTCAGGACGATAGAAATCTTTGTCGTTTAGGACTCCGCCAAGGTTATCCCAAGAGGAGTTATCGATCAGTAGACCGCCGAGCAAAGATTGCTCGGCTTCTACAGAATGTGGTGGAACCTTTAAGGCCTGCAGGACTGCATCCCCTGACCCCGCCATGCCAGGATTCAGCGTAACGGAACGTGAACGGGATTCAGCCATGAGGCTAGCGAGGTTCCTAAAACCGAATACTTAAATTAAGCTTGCTCGCCAACGACACGAATCGTGATATCGGCCACTACATCGGTATGTACGGCAACCGCTACAGGGTGATCACCAACCATCTTCAATGGGCCAGTAGGCATACGAATCGACGCTTTCTCAATCGTAAAACCTTTAGCTTTCAACGCATCAGCAATGTCATGGTTAGTAACGGAACCAAACAAACGACCGTCAACACCAGCTTTTTGACCGATTTCAAGAATCAAGTCTTTCAGCTTTGTGCCAACTGCTTGTGCAGCAGCCAATTTCTCAGCAGCCAATTTTTCCAATTCAGCACGACGGGTTGCAAAATCAGCAATCGCTGCATCAGTTGCACGACGGGCTTTACGTTGTGGGATGAGGAAGTTACGAGCGAAACCGTCTTTAACGCGAACGACGTCACCGAGGTTGCCCAAGTTTGTTACTTTTTCTAAAAGAATAATTTGCATTGAGGGCTCCCAATTATTTTCTATGTTGATCGGAGAATGGCAATAAAGCCAAGAAACGAGCACGCTTGATAGCAGTGTCTAACTGACGCTGATATTTTGCTTTTGTGCCTGTCAAACGAGCAGGAGTAATCTTGGCGTTTTCGCCAATGAAGTCCTTCAATGTATCTACATCTTTGTAGTCAATCTGTTCTACGCCAGCAACAGTGAAACGGCAATAACGCTTACGCTTGAACAATGGGTTCTGAGCGGGTTTCTTTTTGAAATCGGGTTTCTTTCCAAACGCCATGATGATTTCCTCTTTAATTTTTCAA
>CALQED020000101.1 GCA_943329505.2 Polynucleobacter meluiroseus
AAAGGCATCATCAGATAGAAACCCGATTGCGAAGTCGTACTGCCGGCGGGAGGAATGGGTCTAGGCCGGTTATCCAGCCAAATTGCTGCTTCTGGGAGGTATTGCCCCCTTGCAATCATGCGGCGCTCACGAGCCTCCTCTAAAGTCCAAGGCCCTGCATTCGCACTCAAAATTGGCATTTGTTGTCGAGCCAATAAATGAGCTGCCAAAGCAATTTTGGTGTTAGCTCTACTGAGTTGCCAAATGCCTGCTCCGCAGCCAAGCGCAATCACCAGCAAGGCTGATACAGTAGCAACTATGCGCTTTGCGATAAGACTATCTAAGAGGCGATTTAAAGGATTCAAGATAAGGATTTGAGATGAAGTGGATTATTCCAATTGTCCTACTAATGATCGTTGCTAGCATGGGCTCAGCCCTTTATTACATGATGAAAGGTAGGGGCAATAGCACCCGCATGGTTCACTCGCTCATGCTACGTATTGGCTTATCCGTCGCACTGTTTCTGGGTATTCTGCTGGCTCATTACTTTGGCTTGATTCAAGCTACTGGAATCAAGGTTGGCACGAACTAGATTGTTGCCAACTGCAGCAATGCTTTAAAAAGAAATCGGGGTTTAAAACCCCGATTTTGTGTTTTTACTACATCCAATAAACGGCGATATACAAGCCAAGCCAAACAACGTCTACAAAGTGCCAGTACCAAGCTGCGCCCTCAAAAGCAAAGTGGTTGTCAGCAGTGAAATCGCCACGAATCATTCGACGCAAGACAATTGCTAACATAGTGCCGCCGAGGAATACGTGAAAACCATGGAAACCAGTCAACATGAAAAAGGTTGAGCCATAGATGCCTGAAGTTAGCTTCAAATTCAACTCGTGATAGGCATGGTAGTACTCATACACCTGGAAACCCAAGAAGATTAAGCCCAAACCAACGGTTGCAGCTAAGCCAATAATGGCTTTCTTCATATGGTTCTCTACCAATGCATGGTGAGCAATCGTAATCGTCACACCAGAGCTCAACAACAGCAAAGTATTGATCGTTGGAATTGGCCAAGGACCCATGGTTGTGAATTTCTCAACCAAACCAGCAGGACCATCGTTAGGCCACACAGCCTGAAAATTAGGCCAGATGAGTTTACTTTCAACGTCACCCAACCAAGGCATTGCAATATTACGCGCATAAAACAAGGCAGAAAAGAATGCAGCAAAGAACATGATCTCAGAGAAAATGAACCAGGCCATCGACCAGCGATATGAAATATCGACGTTGACGCCATTCATGCCAGCGTTTGACTCAGCGATCGTGTCACCAAACCAGTTATAAAGTACAAACAAAATCCACAGTACACCTGCTAAAGTCAGCGGGCCGCCCCAAGAGGCATGATTTACCCAACCCGACATGCCAAAGGCAAAACCAATCAGGCCAATAGCGGCCATTGCTGGATGTCTAGATAGCGCAGGGACAAAATAGTGTGGGGTTGAATTGGATGACATCTTATTCTCTCTATTCAATCAAAAAATAATCAATGGGACACAACTGCTTTCACTATCAAGAGCAGAATAGTCATGAAGATTAAAGCTCCAATGACACCTGCAATGATAATGTGCACAAAACTTAATGACGCTACATCTTCTTGCAAACCTGATTTCTTACGCACCCCTAAAAAGCCCCACATCACGGCTTTCATCGATTGCATAAAACTACTTTTCTTCTTCACAAAACCACCTTTGATTTTGGCGCTGGGGGAGTGCCACCCAACCCTAACTCAAAGAATGTATATGACAGGGTGATTGTTTTCACATCATCTGGCAAGCCCGCATCAATCACAAAAACCACAGGCATCTTCTTAGTTTCATTGGCTACCAAGGTTTGCTCTTGAAAACAAAAACACTCTAATTTAGTAAAAAACTCGGTAGCACTTTTAGGCGCATAACTCGGGATCGCTTGCGCACGAACGGGGCGGCCAAGATTGTTTGTAACCTCATAAACAATTTCAGTCATCTCACCAGGATGCACGTCTAAAAAATTCTTAACCGGCTTAAATGTAAATGGGCCACGGCTATTGGAATCAAATTCAATTGTTACGGTGCGGGCATAGTTAACCTGCGTATTGCCTACCTTATTGGGGCTAAATGCCCTAATGCCATAGTCGTTCTTATTGGTGACGACATTAATGCCAGTAACCTCACATAAGGCCTTATACATTGGCACCAAGGCATACCCAAAACCAAACATCATCACCGCTGCAATTAAGAGCTTGATCATAATTTGACGATTGAGCGAGCGAGAAGAAACCATTGCAATAAATAGGTACTAACCTAAAAAGCTCCGTTTAATAAGGATGCCAATAAAGAAAGTGAGGACAACACTCAAAAGCACCAACCCCAGCTTGCGGTTATTCGCCGCCAGGATTTGCTTATCTGAAGAATTAAATACCGGCTTCACGCATCTGCTCTTCACTAGGCGGCGTTTCAAAAGTGTGATGAGGTGCTGGTGAAGGTATAGTCCACTCCAAGCCTTTAGCTCCATCCCATGGATTCTTCGATGCTTTTTCACCTTGGCCACGATACGCTGGCAATACAACAAAGAATAAGAAATAAACCTGTGATAAACCAAAACCTAAGGCACCAATAGAGGCAATGGCATTGAAGTCAGCAAACTGGGTCGGGTAGTCAGCATAGCGACGTGGCATACCAGCCAAGCCCAAGAAATGCATTGGGAAGAAGGTGAGGTTAAAGAAAATCATGGAGGTCCAGAAGTGGATCTTGCCCCGAGTTTCATTAGCCATATAACCAGTCCACTTCGGACACCAGTAGTAAAAACCAGCAAACATCGCAAATAAAGAGCCGGCGACTAATACGTAGTGAAAGTGAGCAACAACGTAATAAGTATCTTGAACACCAATATCAATTGGCGCCAGCGCCAAGATCAGTCCGGTGAAACCTCCCATCGTAAAGACGAAGATGAAGCCAATAGCCCATAACATTGGGGTCTCAAAGGTCATCGAACCTTTCCACATAGTGGCAACCCAGTTAAAAATCTTAACGCCCGTTGGTACTGCAATCAACATCGTTGCATACATGAAGAACAACTGACCAGTAACTGGCATGCCGGTTGCGAACATGTGATGAGCCCAAACGATGAATGACAAGATCGCAATAGATGCAGTTGCATAAACCATGGAGCTATAACCAAACAATGTTTTTCTAGAGAAGGTTGGAATGATTTCACTAACGATTCCAAATGCAGGAAGAATCATGATGTAAACCTCTGGGTGACCAAAGAACCAGAAAATATGCTGGAACATCACTGGGTCACCACCACCAACAGCAGAAAAGAACGAAGTGCCAAAATGGCGATCGGTCAAAACCATGGTGATCGCACCAGCCAATACAGGCATCACAGCGATCAACAAGTAAGCAGTAATCAACCAAGTCCAGCAGAACATCGGCATCTTCATCAAAGTCATGCCAGGAGCGCGCATGTTCAAAATAGTCACGATGATGTTGATCGAACCCATGATGGAAGACGCGCCTAACAAGTGAAGCGCGAAAATGGCCATATCCATACCTGGGCCCATTTGTGAGGTCAGAGGTGCATAGATAGTCCAACCACCTGATGGAGCGCCGCCAGGCACGAGGAATGAGCTCAATAACAAGGTTGCTGCTACTGGCAAAATCCAAAAGCTAAAGTTGTTCATACGAGCAAATGCCATATCGGATGCACCAACTTGCAAAGGCACCATCCAGTTAGCAAAACCAACAAAGGCTGGCATGATCGCACCAAAAACCATCACCAAACCATGCATGGTTGTTAGTTGATTAAAGAACTCAGGGCGCAAGAATTGCAATCCAGGCTGGAACAATTCCAAACGAATCCCCAAGGCCATCACTCCACCAGCTAATAAGCTAATGAAGGAGAAGATCAAGTACATCGTACCGATATCTTTGTGATTGGTTGCGAACAACCAGCGACGCCAACCATGCGGCGTGTGATCATCATGCGCATGATCGTGTGCGTGATCGTGGGTAGTAGAGACTGTGCTCATGGATTACTCCGGTTTCGTTTTATCTGTATTAGTTAATCTGAATTACTTGCCGCTACGTACGGTAATAATTTCTTGGGTCTGAATCACTTCACCCGTCTTATTACCCCATGCGTTACGGGTATAGGTCATGACTGCAGCGATATCGCCATCAGAAATAACGCCAGCCCATTTCGGCATTGCACCTTTACCATTTAGCAAAATGTTGTACTGGGCCTCTTTTGGACCATTCACCATCTTGCTACCGTCTAGTGCTGGGAATGCGCCCGCACCTTTGCCGTTTGGTTGGTGACAAGCAGCACAGTTTGCGGCATAAACTTTTGCACCGCGCTCTTTTTGCTCATCCAAGGTATAAACCTTGGAAGGATCATCACCAGCAGCGCCCATTTCTTTTTTCTTCTGCTCAACCCAAGCCGTATAGTCCTCTTGTGAAACTACTCTCACAACGATAGGCATAAATGCATGCTCAGCCCCACAAAGCTCGGAGCACTGGCCGCGGAATGTGCCGATCGTTTCAGCTCTAAACCAAGTGTCACGGACAAATCCTGGAATCGCATCTTGCTTCACACCAAATGCTGGAATAGTCCAAGCATGAATCACGTCATTTGCTGTAGTAATCAAACGAATCTTCTTGCCAACCGGCACAACCATTTCGTTGTCGACTTCCATCAAATACGTATTTGATTTTGGTGCGAGATTATTAATAGCTTCACGTGAAGTAGATAAGGTAGACAAAAAGCTAATACCTTCACCTTCACCTTTGATGTAGTCGTAACCCCACTTCCACTGATAACCAGTAGTCTTAATCGTGATGTCAGAATTGGTAGTGTCTTTCATTGCAACAACAGTTTTAGTTGCAGGCAATGCCATCCCGATCACGATGAGCAATGGGATTACTGTCCAAATAATTTCAACGGTTGTGCTCTCGTGGAAAGAGGCTGATTTATGACCTAAAGATTTACGATGTTTCAAGATTGAATAAAACATGACGCCAAATACGCCCACAAAGATGATGGCGCAGATGACCAACATCATCCAATGCAGCCAATGGATTTCTTGCATGATTTTTGTTGCTGGGGCAGTGAAATTCAGCTGATTTACAGCGGGGCCGCCAGGCATGTTTTCAGTTGCGTGGGCAAAAGCAGTACTGAAGGCTGCTCCTAAATAGATCGAAGCCTTAGTGACTTTTCCAAATAAATTCATCTTATTCTCTGTTGATTGTCGTGAGCACTGCAGCAAAAAGCGCCACAAAATGCTCAAAATGCGGTCTCAAGCCAATACATCCAGCCGTGATTATAGGGTGAATTAAGCTCAACAACAAACCTAGGTTAGTTAGCTTGATTCAATCTTGGTCAAGGTTTAAATGATAGTAAGCACTTACACTTAAGCAGGATATTACCTAGTATTGCGCCCGATTTGATTTACGCCAATATAAGCAATGCTGTCATGTGACTTTGAAAGGTGCTTCCCGATTACCCAAGCAT
>CALQED020000102.1 GCA_943329505.2 Polynucleobacter meluiroseus
AACTTCATCTTTGGTATAGCCCATGTCAACATAAAAAGGGTTGGCCATAATGCCCATCACTACATCACTAATGCGATAGATTGCAATGAGTGACAAAATCAGAACTGCATGCCAGCGATATCGAGTCAGAAACTCTGCAAATGGTTCGACTAGAGTTTGATATAGCCATGCTTTTGCATTGCGCGCTTTGGCCAGTTCATAGCGCACTGGTTCAGTACTCAAGAGAGTGGTTAAGACGCCAACCCCAATGGAAGCCGCCATACAAAGGTAAGCAAACTGCCAGGCACCAGCATCATATCCACTTCCCGTTTCAGCCCTTGCTGCTAACCATAAAACACCAGCGCCAGCCCAAATCAAGGCTAGCCGGTAGCCTGTTTGGTAAGTAGCAGCCAGAGCAGCTTGATGATCGCTATTGGCTGATTCAATGCGGAAGGCATCTAGAGCTATGTCTTGAGTGGCAGAACCAAAAGCGACCAAAAGGACGCACCAAACCAAGGAATGCAATGCAAGCTTGGGATCCAGTGTGGACATTCCAAGTAAACCTAAAATGATGAGCGCTTGCGCAAAAATTAACCAGCTTCTTCTACGCCCCAACCACTTGGTCAGAAAAGGGATTTGTACGCGATCAACCAAAGGCGCCCAAACCCACTTGAATGCGTAAATCAAGCCAACCCAAGTTAAATATCCAATAGTGCTTCGATCAATACCAGCTTCGCGCAACCAAAAACTGAGCGTTCCGAGAATTAGTAAAAGAGGTAAACCTGCTGAGAAACCAAGAAAGAGCATACGCAAGCAAGGCCATTCGAGGTAGACCCGAAAGTCTTTTAGCCAAGATTGAACTGCGCTTAACACCTTGATATTTTTATCCTACGCACGGCGGACGCGAAATAAAGCCAGGCTACCAAATAAGTTTGGCATCAGAGTTACTTGTCGACCTTCATGCAAGATGCACTGATCAATCACCTTGAGACCAATGCTAGAAGCCAACTTTTCAAAGTCAGCCACAGTCAACACCCGTACATTCGGAGTGTTGTACCACTGGTAAGGCAAGCTCTTAGAAACTGGCATACGCCCCAAACCCACTGCTAAGCGATGTGACCAATGCGCAAAGTTCGGAAACGAAACAATCGATTCTTTACCAACACGCACCACTTCGCGCAAAATCTTCTCAGTTTGATGAATGGTTTGTACAGTCTGCGATAGCACTACAGTATCAAAACTATTGTCCTCAAAGAGCGCTAGCCCACCTTCTAAGTCTTGCTGAATCACATTCAAACTTTTTTGTACGCAAGACAAAACGCGCGCATCATCAATCTCTACGCCGTAGGCATGTACCGGTTTTTGCTTTTGTAAAAACTCCAAGAAGCTGCCATCGCCACAACCCAAATCAAGCACCTGACTATTTGGGGCAATCCATTTGGCTATAGCGGCAAAGTCAGCCCGGTTATGCATGGTCATGATTGCACCTCACACATTTGCTTGAAGTAGGCTCGCACCAAATTATGGTAACGCTCATCATCCAACAAGAAAGCGTCATGGCCATGTGGTGCATCAATTTCTGCATATGTCACTTCACTCTTATTGCTCAATAAAGATTGAACAATCTCACGACTACGATTGGGCGGAAAGCGCCAGTCAGTAGAGAAACTGACCACCAAAAATTTGGCCTTTACCTCGGCTAATGCCCGATTCAAACTGCCATCGTAACGACGCGAAGGATCAAAGTAATCTAAAGCACGGGTGATTAGCAGATAGGTATTGGCATCAAAATAAGTTGAAAACTTATCACCTTGATGACGTAAATAACTCTCTACTTCAAACTCAACATCAAAGCTAAAGCGATAGTCATTTGACTCGCCATTAGGGCGCTGTAACTCACGCCCAAATTTCTCGGCCATATCATCATCAGATAAGTAAGTGATGTGGCCAACCATCCTTGCTAAACGCAAGCCGCGCTTAGGGACCACGCCATGCTCATAGTAATTGCCGCCATGAAAATCAGGGTCGGACAGAATCGCATTACGTGCCACTTCATTAAACGCAATATTTTGGGCACTTAACTTTGGCGTTGAAGCAATCACCACGCAATGATCTAGACGCTTTGGAAACTGAATCGCCCAAGCCATCGCCTGCATACCGCCCAAACTTCCACCCATGACCGCAGCAAACTTCCGAATGCCTAGCTTATCAGCCAAGCGCGCTTGAGTGTTGACCCAATCCTCTACTGTCACTACTGGAAAATCTGCGCCATAAGGTTTGGCGGTTGCAGGATTAATGCTCATGGGTCCAGTGGATCCAAAACAAGAACCCAGATTGTTGATGCCAATAACAAAAAAGTGATTGGTATCAACCGGCTTGCCCGGACCAATCATGTTGTCCCACCAGCCAATATCTTCAGGATTATCTGGGCTTGGCCCCGCTACATGATGCGAAGCATTGAGTGCATGACAAATCAGTACTGCATTACTTTTATCGGCATTGAGTTTGCCGTAAGTTTCGATCACCAAGTCGTAGCCAGACAAGATGGCGCCACTCTGCAAAGGCAGGGGCTCGGCAAAATGGATGGTATTTCTAGAGAGGTTTAGCTCGCTCATTCTGACAAGAGGAGACGCAAACTCACATCAGAGGCGTCAGTTGGCAATTTCTTAAAGCCACTCCGGGCAAACCGGTGCCAACGACCCAAAACAAAACTCATCAACATGGCGGCGCGAATACTGACCTCTTCTTGACCCAATTGAGCCAATGCTCCGCCTTGAGTTTGAGCAATGCGTAAGGCCTGCTTTAGTGATGCCTCTACGCGATCCAACACCTGGGTGATCCGCTCTTGTAATCGATCGTCTTCCTGCAACAAGGCATCGCCCAACAACACTCGTGTCATACCAGGATTTTTTTCGGCGAAGACAAGCAGCATTTGTAGGATGCCACGTGCTTGTGCAAGCCCCGACTCTTCTTTTTGATTAATTTGATTAATCAGACCAAATACGGTCTGCTCAATAAAAGAAATTAAGCCTTCAAACATCTGCGCTTTACTCGCAAAATGGCGATATAAAGCTGCCTCCGAAACTTCAATCTTGGCAGCCAAAGCGGCTGTAGTCACTCGCTCACCCTTAGGGTTTTGCAACATCTCCGCAAGAACTTGCAAGATCTGCAGGCGGCGTTCACCCGGCCTTGGGCGCTTGCGTGCTTTACCAATATCAGCACTGCTGCTGTCGATATCTGCTCCCCCTAGAGATTCACGCATAGTCATTAATTTACTTATCTAGAACGAATCATCGTACCGAAGGCTTGCTCGGTCAGAATTTCTAATAGCAAAGAATGCTCAATTCGGCCGTCGATGATATGCACTGAATTGACACCACTCTTCGCTGCATCTAAAGCGGAAGAAATCTTTGGTAGCATCCCTCCGGAGATCGTGCCATCCGCAAACAATGCATCAATTTCTCGTGCAGTTAAATCCGTGAGCAACTTGCCCTCTTTATCCATCACACCTGGAGTGTTGGTCATCATGACCAACTTCTCAGCATGCAGGATTTCGGCCATTTTTCCAGCTACCAAGTCCGCATTAATGTTGTAAGCCTGGCCTTCTGCACTAAAACCAATTGGAGAAATCACTGGAATAAAAGCATCATCTTGCAGGGCTTTGACCACTGCAGGGTTAATAGCCTCAATCTCACCAACAAAGCCAATATCTAATTTTTGGCCTGGCTCAGTATCACTAGGAACCATCATTTTTTTAGCATGAATCAGGCCGCCATCCTTACCAGTCAAGCCAACCGCTTGACCACCAAAGTGGTTAATCAACATCACAATATCTTGCTGAACTTCACCGCCGAGAACCCACTCCACTACCTCCATGGTTTCTTCATCGGTAACGCGCATGCCCTGAATGAAAGTACCCGTCTTGCCAATCTTTTTTAAGGCTTCGTCAATTTGAGGGCCGCCGCCATGTACCACTACTGGATTCATGCCGACTAATTTCAACAGAATAACGTCGCGCGCAAAACTTTCTTTGAGACGCTCTTCTATCATGGCATTTCCGCCATACTTAATTACGATAGTCTTGCCGTGATATGCGCGGATATAAGGCAAAGCTTCAGCCAGAATCTCTGCCTTTAATAAAGGCGGGATATCACTAAGAACAGGTAAATGCTTAGTCATTGCTAATTAAATTTATTCGCCAAATAATTTTTGACGCAGTTCGCGACGCTCTTGAGCTTCAAGAGATAAATTGGCTGTAGGCCTTGCAATTAAACGGTTCAAGCCGATTGGCTCGCCAGTTTCTTCACACCAACCATAATCGCTAGACTCGATACGTCCAAGTGCTTGCTCAACCTTTTTTAATAGCTTGCGCTCACGATCACGAGTACGCAATTCCAATGCATGCTCTTCTTCAATCGTCGCGCGATCTGCTGGATCGGGAACCAAAATATTCTCACGCAAATGCTCGGTAGTCTCTGATGCATTTTTTAAAATGTCTTCTTTCAGAGTCAGTAATTTTTGACGGAAAAAATCCAGCTGCGCAGCATTCATGTAGTCCTTATCGGACATCTTGAGCAGTTCAGCCTCTGTTAAAGGGGCGCCCTTAACTGCCTTAGTACTAGTAGCTTTACTGCTGGCTTTCGCAGCGCTTGCAGGTTTTGTTGCTGTTTTTACCGTCATCTCATTCTTTCCTGGGTTTCAAGCATTATTGCCTCATTCTGCCAAACTTTTACGGCCCCTCAACCAATATTCTTGAATATTCACTAATCTCGGCCGTGGCGGCGGATTGTACCCGAATCTTTCTAGACCAAACATCCCTCAAGCCCAGCCAGTAAGGTGTCCTTAGGCAAATCAATCCCTATAAAGACCATCCGGGTTTGTTTAGGCTCTACCCCCCAAGGACCCGCTAAATCGCTGCCCATCATCTGATGAACCCCTTGGAAGACCACTTTGCGGTTACTACCCTTTACATAAAGCACACCCTTATAACGCAACATCTTTTCCCCAAAGACCTCCAAAATGCCTCCTAGGAAGTCTTCCAATTTTTTATGATCAAAGGGTTTATCACTACGAAAAACAAAAGATTGAATGCGATCTGTGTGACCTGCGTGACCATGATGATGGTGATCATGACTGTGGTCGTGCCCACCAGTGCCGTGGTCATGGTCGTGCGAATGATCATGTCCGCATTTGCTATGGTCATGATCGTCCTGCGCCAAGAAATGGGGGTCGATATCTAGCTTGGCATTGAGATTGAAACCTTTAAGGTCTAAAACCGCATTCAAGGGCACCACCCCTTTTGAAATGGCACTGATGGGTGCTCTAGGATTCATGTGCATAAGGCGGCCACGCAAGGCCTCCACCTCAGCGGGAGAAACCAAGTCTGTCTTAGTAATAAAGATCTGGTCCGCAAAGCCTACCTGCCGTTGAGCCTCTTCGTGTTCAGTCAGTTGCTGCTGACCATGCTTAGCATCCACTAAGGTCACTACGGCATCTAAAACATAGTGGTCTGCAACATCATCATCCATAAAGAAGGTTTGCGCTACAGGA
>CALQED020000103.1 GCA_943329505.2 Polynucleobacter meluiroseus
ACTGGCTCAGGAATCTTTGCGCCATGCGCATTTAACCATTGCACAGTCTTTTCATCAGCCTCTAAGATCGCTGCCTTCACGCCCAATTCTGCTGCGTGATTACATAAGGTCATACGATCATCAATATCCATATGCGCAACAGCCTCACCTACAAATTCAATCGCTTTATAGTTCAGACCTTCAGCGCCAAAGCGTCCTAATAGATGCAAGGTTAAGTCTTTTGCCCACACCCCGGGCTGCAAACGACCTTTGAGAATAATCTTGACGGTTTCAGGAACCTTAAACCACAATTTGCCCGTCGCCATTACCGCAGAAACATCGGTACCTTCAATGCCAGTACCAAAGGCATTAAATGCACCATAGCTCACTGAATGGGTATCAGTACCCACCACTAAATTACCTGAAGTTAAATGACCACCCTCTGGCAGTACTTGATGACATATTCCATCACCAATGTCATATAACTTGATACCCGCATCCTGAGAAAATCCGCGCATCTGGGTGTGTATCTCTGCGGCCTCTAAATTTGGTGGCGGAGAGTAATGATCCATGACAAAGGCGGTGTTTTTAGCAAAGACTAGCTCTTTTGCGCCGATTTTATTAATCATCTTGATCGTATTGCTCGCCCTAGTATCGGTAACCATCGCATAATCGACCGCACAAATCACCACATCCCCAGCACGGACTGCTGGAAGATTGGCATGCTTGGCCAGAATTTTTTCGCTAATTGTGTAACCCATATTTACTTCTCACTTAAATTAATTGATTTGACAATTTTTGCCCACTTATCGTTCTCTAATTTTACAAAGACTAATAATTCTTGCGGCGTAGATGGCGCAGCATCTAGATCCACTTGGCGTAAACGCTCTACTGTCCCGGGATCTTTTAAGGTAGCGGTAATAGCTTGATTTAATTTATCGATAATCGCAGGCGGCACTTTAGGTGGCGCAACAAACGCATACCAATTGAGTGCCTGGTAACCGGGGTAGCCTTGCTCTGCAACGGTAGGAACGTTTGGTAAGCCGGAGGTTCTTTTGGGGCTGGTTACTGCAATCGGTCTTAATTTTCCACCCTGAATTAAAGGGACTGCCGTGGGGGTGCTCGCAAAAATTGCAGTGATATTGCCGCCCAATAAATCGGTCATCGCCGGGCCACCACCTTTGTAATTAATATGCTCGGCTTTCATCCCAGTGCGAGCCTTCAATAATTCACCCGCTAAATGTCCAGTACTGCCATTGCCAGAAGAACCAAACGTAACAAATGTATTTTTATCTTTTCCAAGCGCAACATAATCTTGCAAAGATTTAATATTGGACTCTGTTCTGACAACCAAGATATTGGAAAAAGTTACTCCCTGAGAGATCATCGAAAAATCGACTAAGGGATTAAAGTTGGTGCCTCCCGGCATATGCGGGTTAATTGCCATGGAGCCCACCGTGGTCAACATAATCGTATAGCCATCTGGATCCGATTTCATCAGTAGATCGCTCGCTAGATTACCGCCTGCACCAGGCTTATTTTCAATAATCACCGATTGCCCTAAGACTTCAGCCAACTTGGGAACAATGAGTCTTGCTGCCGAATCAGCGCCGCCGCCAGGAGCAAATCCCACAATCAAGCGAACCGGCTTACTTGGGAATGGCGCCTGAGCCCATGCGGCACTATAAATACCCAGCATCATCGTTAGCGCAAGGAATGCCTGGTAAGACACTCTAGCAAATGGCGTCCTCATCATAATCATTGTGATACTCCCATACCTGGATATTGATAACTGACAATATTAGTCGAATTAATAGATCAATAGAGACTTAAAAAATATCCGGCTCGGCTACTGGCTTACCAAAGCTGGTTTCTAGGAAGTCAAAGTCACAACCATCTTCTGCTTGCAAGATGTGTTTACTGAACATCCAGCCATATCCACGCTCGTACTTAGGTTCTGGTGCAATCCATTTGGCTTTTCTTTGTGCCATTTCTTCATCACTGATCTGAAGATCAATTTTTCTATTGGGCACATCGACTGTGATGAGATCGCCCGTTTTCACAAGCGCTAATGGCCCACCGATGTAGGACTCTGGTGAGGCATGCAAAATACAGGCGCCATAACTCGTGCCACTCATGCGCGCATCGGATAGGCGTAACATATCGCGCACACCTTGCTTTACTAGTTTTACTGGAATAGGCAGCATGCCCCACTCTGGCATACCAGGACCACCTTTAGGGCCTGCGTTTCTGAGAACTAAGATGTGATTTTCAGTGACATCCAGGTTTTCATCTTCAATAGCTTTTTTCATCTCTGGATAGCTATCAAACACGAGCGCTGGGCCAGTATGTTTTAAGAACTTTTCTGCACAAGCGCTTGGCTTAATGACTGCGCCACCAGGTGCGATATTACCCTTGAGTACTGCTAGCGCACCCTCTTGGTAGATTGCATTATTAAGTGGCCTGATGACATCTTCGTTGTGTACTTCTGCATCTTGAATATTTTCACCAATCGTTTTTCCAGTGATGGTCATCGCGCTAGGATTAAGATGTGATCCCATCTGCTTAAGTAGCGCAGGCATACCCCCGGCGTAATAAAAATCTTCCATCAGGTATTTTTCACCACTGGGGCGAATATTAGCAATCACCGGAACCTTTCGGCTAGCCAAATCAAAATCTTCTAAGGTCACGGTACATTCTTTTCCTGCACGGCGCGACATCGCGATCAAATGAATAATGGCATTGGTACTGCAACCCATGGCCATTGCCGTATTGATTGCATTTAAAAAGCTCGTCTTATTTAAGATTTTTGCAGGAGTGAGATCCTCCCAAACCATCTCGACGATTCTTCTGCCACACGCTGCAGCCATGCGTGGATGACTTGAGTCTGCTGCTGGAATACTTGAGGCGCCAGGTAATGTGAGCCCTAATGCTTCTGCAATACCCATCATGGTTGCCGCAGTGCCCATAGTCATACAGGTGCCATGACTGCGCGCAATGCCACCTTCAACCTCGAGCCACTGGGCTTCTGAGATATTGCCAGCGCGCCGTTCATCCCAATACTTCCAGGCATCTGATCCAGAACCCAGAATCTGACCTTTCCAATTACCGCGCAACATTGGCCCGGCAGGCAAATAGATAAATGGCAATCCAGCTGATAGTGCACCCATCACTAAACCAGGAGTCGTTTTATCGCAGCCACCCATCAGCACAGCACCATCTACCGGATGAGAGCGAATGAGCTCTTCGGTTTCCATTGCCAGCATATTGCGATAAAGCATGGTGGTGGGTTTGACGTATTGCTCTGCAAGGGAAATCGCTGGGAGCTCTATCGGAAATCCGCCCGCTTGCAAAATACCGCGCTTGACATCCTCAACCCGCTGCTTGAAATGCGTATGGCAAGGATTAATGTCTGACCAAGTATTAATAATGGCAATTACCGGTTTGCCAGACCAGTCCTCAGGGCCATAGCCCATTTGCATAGCTCGGGAACGGTGACCAAATGACCGTAGATCATCTGGCTCGAACCAGCGGGCACTACGCAAGGATTCTTTAGTCTTTTTTGGCATGGCAATGTAAACGCAGTTTTAACACCCCTATATTAATGCTTGCCATTAAGGGAAGGGTATTCCTGAGCTTGTTTTATCGCACTCAATTAATTACCCTTATTTTTAACACCGCTATGGGTATTTATCGGTATTCATTGATCAGGATCTATATATGCTATCAACGCCATTTACGCTATTTACAATTAAGCGCTCCTTTTTTATCAAAGCGCTTGTTCTGAGCTGCCTCTTTTGCATAAGCCATTTTCCTGCCATTGCACAATCGGATTACCCCACTAAACCAGTCAAAATCATTGTGCCCTTTCCGCCTGGAGGAACGACTGATCTGATGGCGCGTATTTCTGCAGAACAACTCACCAAGATCTTTAAGCAAGCCTTTGTGATTGAAAATATTGGCGGTGGTGGTGGTGTGATTGGTGCAGAGAGAGGAGCGAGTGCACAGCCAGATGGCTACACCCTGGTGATGACTGGTGTTGGTCAAAATGCCGTTGCTCATGGCTTAGATCCCAATCTCAAATATGATTCACTGAAAGATTTCGCCCACATCTCATTAATTGATTTGGGACCCAATGTCTTAGTGGTTCACCCAGATCGTCCTTTTAAAACCTTAAAAGATCTGGTGGACTTTGCGCGCAAGAATCCTGGCAAGCTTGACTATGGTTATACCTACGCGTCTTCAGGCCATATGGCAATGGAATTACTCAGGCAAGCAACCGCTACTTGTGCAGATGTGAAAAATAAAACCAACTGCAATCCTTTGCCAATTGTCGGCATCCCTTACCGTGGTGGTGGCCCGCTCATGAATGCCATTCTCGCTAATGAAATCCCTTTAGAATTTATTAATCAAGATGCAGCCTTACCCTATGTGCAGGCCGGTAAATTGCGACCGATTGCAGTGAGTAGCTTGCAGCGTAATCCGCTCTACCCTAATGTTCCTACCGTAGCCGAAAGTGGCTACCCAGGATTTCAGGCACTCTCATGGGCTGGCATCAGTGCTCCTAAAGGCACTCCTAAGCCCGTCATGGATAAGTTAGAGGCTGCCATGATTCAGGCTTTGCAAACTCCTGAAGTCAAACAACGCCTTGAGTCCGTCGGTTTTGTGATTCCACCGTTGGGTGCAAATGCGTATAACAACTTTTTAAAATCAGAAATTGAGTTATGGACTGCAATGATTAAGAAGGCTGGTATTAAACCTGAGTAGAGCCTGAGTAGACCCTAAATTAAGCCCGAATAAAACTAAATTAGCCCAACAGAGTGATATGTTGGGCTAATATCTTTATAGGCTATTGGATTAACTTAATCGACTTGGATCTTGGCTTTCTCAACCACCTTAGCCCAGCGAGTTTGTTCAGCTTTAATAAATGCAGCAAACTGAGCTGGTGTATCTCCCACTAACACTGCTCCATCTTCGAGCATCTTTTGGGAGCCTTCTTTAGTCTTTAAAGATTTGGCAATCTCTCTTTGCAATTTATCAATCACTGGTTGCGGTGTGCCAGCAGGCGCAATAATGCCGTACCACTGTGAAGTCTCAAACCCTTTATAGCCAGACTCAGCGATGGTCGGTACATTAGGCAATACCTTTGAGCGCTCTGCTGAGCCAACCGCTAAGGGACGTAAGGTGCCACCTTTAATTTGTCCCATCAACGATGGCAAGCCATTAAAAGTTGCCTGAATTTGACCGCCAATTAGATCTGTGAGCATGGGGCCAGAACCTTTGTAAGGCACATGGACTAGATCAATGCCGGCATCAGATGAAAAGTATTCCATGGCTAAGTGGCCAGCACTACCATTCCCTGCAGATCCATAGTTAATCTTGCCAGGATTCTTTTTAGCATCGATCACTAAGTCGCTTAGGGTCTTGTAATTACTTTTCTCGCTTACTGCAATCACGTTAGGCACTTTAGCCACTAGAGTGATTGGGGCAAAATCTTTATTAGGATCATATGGCAGCTTTTTACCAAACAGCGCTGG
>CALQED020000104.1 GCA_943329505.2 Polynucleobacter meluiroseus
ATCTTGAACCAAGATGTCGTTATCAATATTCTCTTCGCCAAACTCGTTTTCAATCACAGCAATTTTTTTGCCATGATTTTCAGTCAGAATATGTTTGAGCAAAGTCGTTTTACCGCTTCCTAAAAAGCCAGTCAAAATGGTTACCGGAATTAATGCCATGAATGATCCAATCAAAATCTAGAGGTAGTACATTTCCCCGACCGGGAAACCCACTATATTACCGAGTTCCTCAGCCTTTGCCAGCCTTTGCGCGTGGATGCGCTTTATCGTATGCCTGAGCTAGATGCTGGAAATCTAAAGAGGTGTAAATCTGAGTGCTGGCAATACTGGCATGCCCAAGCATCTCTTGAACGGCCCGCAAATCCTGCGAGGATTGCAAAATATGGCTTGCAAAGCTGTGTCTCATCATATGGGGGTGCACATGCGTGGGCAGACCGGCACGAATTGCCAAGGCACGTAAACGCGCCTGCACTGTCCTGGGCGATAAGCGTTTGCCAGTGGCAGATACAAACAAAGCAATAGATTCTTGGACATAAGTGCCTGTAGCGCGCACCTCGCGCCACTCAAGCAGAGAGCTCATGGCGGGTGATCCGACTGGAACCGAACGTCTTTTTCCACCCTTTCCTAAAACGGTCACCTCGGCAGCATCCCAATCCAACCAACCCGCAGACTCTTGCTGGCGATCCTTGCTTTGCATCACATCAATACCAAGCAGTTCAGATAGACGCAAGCCAGAGGAATACAGTAAATCGATGATGGCGGCATCACGCACCGACTCCAAATCCTTTTTCTCTTGAGCCTCTTTCACAGCTTGATTTACTAGAGCAAGCGCTTGCTCAACGGATAAGGCCTTGGGTAAAGACTTCAAACGCTTAGGGGCCTTCACATCATCTACGGGATTGGCAACCAAATGACTAGTTACCCTGCCTGCGCGTGCATCGCGCCGTGCATCTTTTTCAGTTAACCAGTCATACCAACCACGCCATGCTGATAACGCTCTTGCAATACTTCTGGAAGACTTGTCCTTGGAATGCAAACGACCAGCCCAGCGACGAATATGGGCATTGCTCACCTTCAATAAATCAACAGAATCCTCAAGGGCAAAATTTTGTAGATCGCTCAGATCCATGCCATACGCTTTTAGGGTATGTTGGGATAGTTGCCGCAACACATGCAGCTCATGCAAATACTCTTGCATGAGGGGGTGAAGATCAGTCGGCTTTAACTTCATAAGCCTGGATACGATCCAAAGCTGCGGCGGTAAGCTCTGCAATTTGGCGCAAATAGAACGCGCCCATATCTGCAGTAAAACGGGTTTCATCTTTGCTAGCCAGGAGTAAAACTGCTGGCGATTGATTTTCCCCAATGCTTTTGCCAAGTGGCAAACCAATAGCCACCATGCTTTGCCACTCTGGCTCAATCGTAGTTTGACTTGCTAACAAATCAACGCTAGCAGCAAGCAGCTCTTTTGCTGAACCGCACAAGGGAGTATCTACCCAAGGACCAAATGCTGAATTAGGCGATAGTAATTGCGCTGATTCCACCTCAAACACTTGTGCCAAACCGGTAGTAATAGCTTCCTCAACATCAGCCCGATTGTTGGCCTTCATCAAGCACAGCAACCAAGCAACCAAACTTTGTTGGGTCTTATCATTTCGACTTCCAAAGTGAAGCATCTCGCTTAGGCGACGATTGAGTTCTTGATTTTGCGTGCGCAATACCGTCATCTGACGTTCTTGTAAAGAAATAGCGCGATCCTCGTGGGGGTGCTTGATCCGAATCTCATTAAAGAGATTGGCATAGCGCTCAAAGAAGCCTGGGGTTGCGCGTAACCACTCTGCAACCAATTCTTCTTGCTCAGCTTGCTTTGGATCAATAGCGCTCATTTAACTCTTTCTCAAAATACTTTTATTAACTCGCTCAGCCTAGTTTTTTACGTAATAGCTCATTGACCTGCCCAGGATTGGCTTTGCCCTGAGAGGCTTTCATAATCTGACCTACCAAGGCATTGAAGGCCTTCTCTTTACCCGATCGGAACTCTTCAACTGACTTCTGGTTGGCGGCTAGCACTTGATCAATGATGGCCTCTATTGCGCCGCTATCACTAATTTGCTTGAGGCCCTGAGCATCAATAATTTGATCGACCGTGCTCATTGTCTTGCCTGCAACAGCCTCTTCCCAAAGGATGGTAAAAATATCTTTAGCAATCTTATTAGAGATCGTGCCATCTGCAACACGAGTCAGTAATGGTGCTAAATGCTCTGCTTTTAATGGTGCATCTGCAGTGGTAATGCCTGCACGGTTTACAGAAGAAGCAAACTCGCCAGCAATGAGATTGGCTGCCGCCTTAGCTAAAGACTTACCAACAATCGCCAACAAGTCTTCGAACACTTTTGCGGTATCCCGATCTTGCGTGAGCAATTGCGCATCGTAGGCGCTCAAACCATACTCACTTTGCCATTGCACGCGCAATTGGGCAGGTAGCGCTGGCATGCTATTGCGCACTTGAGCAATCCACGCATCATCAATCACCACTGGTAATAGATCTGGGTCTGGGAAATAGCGATAGTCGTTCGCATCTTCTTTACTGCGCATGCTGCGCGTTTCCTGGCGATCAGGGTCATAGAGACGCGTTTCTTGAACAACGGTACCGCCATCTTCAATTAACTCGATTTGGCGACGCACTTCGTATTGAATCGCCTCCTCTAAGAAGCGGAAGGAGTTTAAGTTCTTAATTTCGCAACGGGTACCAAATTCAGCCTGTCCTTTAGGGCGCACGGATACGTTGGCATCACAGCGGAATGAGCCTTCTTGCATATTGCCATCACAAACCCCCAACCAGACCACTAGAGTATGTAAGGCTTTGGCATAGGCGACCGCTTCAGCAGCACTACGCATGACAGGCTCAGTCACAATTTCTAAAAGTGGCGTACCAGCTCGATTCAAATCGATGCCACTGGATGGCTCACCATGGGGACCCAGAAAACCTTCTTCATGAACGGATTTACCAGCATCTTCTTCCATGTGTGCGCGAGTCAATTCGACCACCTTGACTTCATCACCGACGAGAATTTCTAATTTCCCACCAACAACCACTGGGATTTCCATCTGACTGATCTGATAGCCTTTTGGTAAATCAGGATAGAAATAGTTCTTGCGGGCAAAAATACTGGCTGATGAAATCTTTGCGCCGACCGCTAATCCAAAGCGAATGGCATGCTCAACGGCTTGGCGATTTAAGACCGGTAGCACGCCAGGCAAAGCTAAATCTACTGGACATGCTTGCGTATTTGGCTGTGCGCCAAAGTGGGTACTAGCGCCACTAAAAATCTTTGATTGAGTTTGTAATTGTGCGTGGGTCTCAAGACCAATAACGACTTCCCATTCCATCATGCCACCCCGCCTGCTTGACGTAAATGCCAATCACTAGCCTGCTGGTATTGATGTGACACTTGTAGCAAGCGCGCTTCAGAAAAATAGTTCCCAATCAACTGCATGCCAATGGGTAAATTATTTGTATTAAATCCGCAGGGAACACTCATGGCAGGCAAGCCAGCCAAATTCGTAGAGAGCGTATAAATATCTTCTAAATACATTTGCACTGGGTCTTTGGATTTCTCGCCCAAACGCCAAGCAACATCAGGCGCTACAGGCCCCAGGATGACATCACACTCTTTAAATGCTGCCTGAAAATCTGAGGCAATAATGCGACGAATTTTTTGTGCCTGTAAATAGTATGCGTCATAGTAACCATGACACAGCACATAAGTGCCAATCAAGATGCGCCGTCTAACTTCTGCACCAAAACCTTCGGTACGTGACTTCTGATACATATCACCAAGATCTTTGTACTCGCTAGCGCGATGTCCATAACGCACACCATCAAAGCGACTTAAGTTACTAGAAGCTTCTGCTGGTGCTAAAACGTAATAGACAGGAATCGAGAGTTTAGTTTTAGGTAAGCTCACCTCAAGCAACTTAGCGCCTAAATTTTCTAAAAGTTTGGCGGCTTCATTTACGGACTTTGCAACATCAGAGGCTAAACCTTCAGCGAAGAATTCTTTTGGCAAGCCGATGCGCAAACCCTCTAAAGGTTTTGCAGGATTAGTGTTACCTGCTTTCCAAGGCTGATTAAGATGACGCCCATAATCCTCGCCAGAATCTGCAAGTGATGTCGAATCCCGTGGATCATGAGAAGACATTGCAGAGAGTAACAACGCGCAATCTTCCGCCGTCTTACCCATCGGACCCGCTTGATCCAAAGAAGAAGCGTAGGCGATCATGCCGTAGCGAGAGACGCGCCCATAAGTCGGCTTGATTCCAGTTAAGCCGCAAAATGCGGCCGGCTGACGAATCGAGCCACCAGTATCAGTACCGGTAGCAATCGGGGCTAAACCTGCAGCAACCGCAGCAGCCGAACCACCAGACGATCCGCCAGCAACGTGAGCAGCATTCCATGGATTTAAGACTGGACCATAGGCAGAGTTTTCATTGGAAGAGCCCATCGCAAACTCATCCATATTGGTCTTGCCTAGGCAAACCATGCCAGCGCCATGAGGATTACTTTCGTCTGGAATTCCCAGATTGGCGACCACCGTTGCATCAAAAGGGCTTTGATAGCCAGCCAAAATTTTGGAGGCAGCGGTCGACTTCCAACCTCGGGTGACAAACACATCTTTGTGGGCAACGGGGATACCAGTCAACTTACTGGCTTTGCCAGAAGAGATTAGTAAGTCTGCTTTATTTGCTTGCTCTAAGCTTAAGTGAGTATTCACATCAATATAAGCATTCCACTGCTTTCCAGCTTCAATGCGGTCTAAAAAGTACTGGGTAAGCTCCTTGCTAGAGACCTCTTTAGCAGCTAGTGCTTTTGCCATTAAGGCGATTGGGGTGTTGTGCCAACTCATTCAATCACCCTAGGAACCAAAAAGTAGCCTTCCTGCTGTGCAGGGGCTGATTGCATGTTTTCAGTGCGATGATCTGACTCAGTAACCTGGTCGGCACGCATGGGTTGAGCTAATTCGCGCAAAAATAAAATCGGGTGGGCAAGTGGCTCTAAGCCACTAGTGTCGACAGCTTGCATTTCTTCAACTAGAGAAAAAATAGCCTGTAATTGAGGCAAAACTGCCTCAGCTTCTGCTTGGCTTAACTCAAGCCTGGAAAGGTGCGCAATGCGCTGGACATCATCAAGTTTCATGGGGCGCTAGAGTATCATTCCTATATATTTTTTATTAACAACTTCTATTTTCCCACTACATCATGTTTGGTTTTTTCCGCAGCTACTTTTCCAATGACCTAGCCATCGACCTAGGAACCGCCAACACCTTAATTTATATGCGTGAGCGGGGTATTGTCCTCGATGAGCCCTCTGTTGTGGCAATTCGCCAAGAAGGTGGTCCAAATGGCAAAAAAACCATTTTGGCCGTTGGAAAAGAGGCAAAAGCCATGTTGGGTCGCGTTCCCGGAAATATTGAGGCAATTCGCCCTATGAAGGATGGCGTTATTGCCGACTTCAC
>CALQED020000105.1 GCA_943329505.2 Polynucleobacter meluiroseus
CCCTCCACCTTCAGATTTCTGACATTTTTGGCTGTTACAAAATCAATCTTCGTATTGGGATCAATTAAGTTTTTTAATGCACTTTGAACAACCTCTACAGTTACTGACACTACCTTCTCCTATGATGCGCAATTCTAGGAATATCAACCCAGAATTGCTAAATGTAAATTCTCATTTTGTTGAGATAGCAGGTAGATTAACCGCAGCAGAGAAAAATTGCTTACCACTACTAAGTTCTAGGCTTCATTTAATACAGGAAACCCTGCTTCTGTGATCAACCGACTAGCATCAGCTTTGCTTAGAGATGTATCCAAACTCACTATCTGGCTAGCCAAATCCACCTGAACCTTTGCACCGGGATCTTGAGATTGAACGGCTCTTGTTACGGCATTAATACAGCCCCCACAAGTCATTCCGGATACTTTGAGACTCAACATATCAGCCCTTTTGCACTAAATTTGCTTGGTATGCAGTAGATTATCTTCTATATGCACCACCAAAACGACCCAAACGCATCTATTTTTACTCTGGATATCGGTGGAATGACCTGTGCATCCTGCGTAGGTCGGGTTGAAAAGGCGCTTGACCGCATACCTGGGGTAGAGGCCGCGAGCGTTAACCTAGCAACCGAACAAGCTAAAGTCCGTCTAAAAGCAAATTCTGAGACCACAATCGATAGCGTGATTGCCTTAGTCGAAAAAACGGGTTACACGGCCAAATTAAGCAATCCCCATGGCAATACCCAAGCCAATGATTCACATTCATTTTGGGGGTCAGATGGTCTTGGTCGAGTTTTACTCAGCTTTGCTTTATCAGCCCCACTCCTCCTGCCAATGTTGCTGATGCCTTTTGATATTCATTGGGCTTTATCACCAAAGTGGCAAATTCTTCTAGCCAGCCCAGTGCAATTTATTTTAGGCTGGCGTTTCTATAAAGCTGGCTTTAAATCCCTGCTCGCGGGTTCTGGCAATATGGATTTATTAGTGGCACTTGGTACCAGTGCTGCATATGGTTTAAGTGTGTACCTAATGATGGCATCGCCTCATGCAAATCATGAGCTGTATTTTGAAGGCTCTGCTGTCATTATTTGCATGGTCTTACTAGGCAAATGGTTAGAAGCTAGTGCAAAACAACAAACCAGCGAAGCCATTCGCGCGCTTCAAAAGCTCTGGCCAGAAAATGCCAAGGTTTTAGATGCAAATGCTGTAATCGGTGAAGGCAATTTCTTAGAACAGTACCGCGCACTTCCTCTAGATCAAGTCTTTCCTAAAGATCACATTGTAGTTTTGCCAGGCGAGCGCATTCCGGTTGATGGCGTGATTGTATTTGGTAATAGCCATATCGACGAATCCCTTCTCACCGGTGAGAGCGAGCCCGTCAAGAAATTACTGGGCGCAAAAGTCATCGGCGGAGCCCTTAATGGTGAAGGTGTATTAGTCATTCATGCACAAGCTGTTGGAGTAGAGAGTGTTCTATCTCAAATCATCACTCTTGTCGAAGATGCGCAAACGCAAAAAGCACCGATCCAAAAATTAGTAGATCGGGTCAGTGCTATTTTTGTGCCAAGTGTCATTGCGATTGCTGTACTAACCGGTATAGGGAACTGGCTTTATTTTGATTCAGCTGCAATGGCTATCTTGCGTGCAGTATCGGTACTCGTGATTGCCTGTCCTTGCGCGCTAGGTTTGGCAACACCCGCAGCCATCATGGCAGGCACTGGAGTAGCAGCGCGCTTTGGCATCCTCATTAAAGATCCTCAAGTATTAGAGCTGGCACATCGCTTAAATATTGTTGCTTTTGATAAAACTGGCACTCTCACAATTGGCAAGCCAAGAGTGCTCTCTTTTATCTCGCTTACCAATCCGGCAGAAGAAGAAACTCTCTTAGCTACTGCTGCAGGCTTACAAATGGGCAGCGAACATCCTCTGGCTAAAGCATTACTAGATGCTGCCAAAGTAGCAGGGCTTACCCCAATCCCTCCTTCTGAAAGCATGGCATTGCCTGGTGTTGGTATTAGCGGCAAACCAAGCTCGGGCCCCTGGGCAGGTCAAAGCCTGACATTGCAAAGTATTGCTTCCTTAAGTGATAGTGCACACGCTATACAGATTCATGAAAAAGCACATGGTGCTTTAGATGCAGGCCATACGATCTCCGTGCTGATGAATGAAGAAGCTGCCTCATCACCACTAGCGATCATTGCATTTGGCGATGAGCTCAAACCCAATGCAAAAGAGGCGATTAGCGCTTTACATCAATTGCACATTAGGACAGTGATGCTCTCGGGCGATAACACTACGGCGGCAAATCGTGTTGGGCAGTCAATCGGCATTGATGAAGTGTTTGGACAAATCATGCCTAGCAATAAAGCAGAAATGATCCAACAACTTCAAAGCTCAGGAAAAGATCGTGAGCGCCAATACGTTGCGATGGTTGGAGATGGTGTCAACGATGCACCGGCACTAGCAACTGCTGATGTTGGTATGGCGATGTCTACCGGTACCGATGTCGCAATGCAAGCCGCTGGGATTACCCTCATGCGTGGCGACCCTAGTTTGGTTGCAGATGCAATTGACATATCAAAACGCACTTGGAAGAAAATTCAGCAAAACTTATTTTGGGCTTTTGCGTTTAATGCTACTGGTATTCCACTCGCTGCTCTAGGTTATCTCTCGCCCATGTTGGCTGGTAGCGCCATGGCCCTGTCTAGTTTTTGTGTTCTGAGTAATGCTCTTTTATTGAAACGCTGGCGCCCAGCGCATCACTAAACTCCTTAGCAGCGATGAATACTCGTTATTTTGGACTCTTGCGAACGAGTTCGATATCTCCATAAAAAGCTCGGGTTTCAGATTTTGTATTGTCAGTATCTGTCAGCAAAGCAATCCCAATGACTTCGCCTGGGGCTTCTCCATAAGCGCGTTTATAGTCTGCAGCCAAATCACGTTGATGGTGATGCCATTGGCCTAAGTTATCCCAACCAGAATCCACCACAATCATTTTGATGCGTGAGGTATGGGTATTAGTAATGATGGTATCAATCGGGGATTTTCCAGACCAGATATACATTAAGGTAGCGTATGGCATTTCTTGACCGCTTAAAAGATTGGCTAACTCAAAAGTCATTTTTTCTTTTAAAGGCAGCTTAGATTTATTCCCATCAAAAGCAACCATAATTCTCAGAGGAGCGTCATCGTGCAATCCCTGGGTATTGTCAGCGTTAGGCATTGCTCCCAATGCCTTCCAATCCCACTTTAACCATAAATTATTCGCTGAACGCGGGCGCAATTTAACAGCTAGTCCTGACGCAGAGGTTTTAGAGTTAGCACTCAAAACGGTTTTGCCTTGGTAATTTTCTAAGCGATAAACCGTATTCTTTTTATAAGGCGCAATGCGATAAAAATTCCAACCGTTTGGCATCCCATTACGCGCAGTCTCTGCAGAAAACTTCGGAAGCTCATCTTGTGCAGGCAGCTGATCAAGATTCAAAGTCTGTCCTGACTCATTCTGAACTGAGTCTCCACCAAACCCAGCGCATCCGCCTAGAGCAAATGCGCTACAGAGAATGAAAGAGAGCGTTAGAAACTTCAGCATAGAGTCATTGTCCCAAAATTTAGCTCAGTGAGCCTAAAAAGTGAGTCTAAAATCAGGGCATGCGCCAACAATCACCCTCAAGCTGGGCTGTTATCTGCGTTTGCATCGCAGCGCTGATCCATTTTGCATTGGGCTTTGCGATTGAATTTTCTGTTGATGAGGCCCATTACGCCTTATATGCTCAGCACCTAGCTTGGAGTTACTTTGATCACCCCCCTTTAGTAGGATGGATTCAGTGGCCGCTAGTAGCGCTCACTTCTTCTGAGGGAGTGATTCGTCTCATACCAGAATTACTGTGGGTCGTTTCTTGTTATTTAGTCTATCAAGTGACTTTGGAAGTACATCACCTTATTCAAGGACGTAACGCTGGCTACCTGACTAGTGCACGACCTTCAGCAAATACCTGTGGACTCATGGCAGTGCTTGCCATCATTGCCGCACCAATACCTCATGTACTAGCCATTGGTTTATTACCAGATACTTTGCTCGCGCCATTAAGTCTTGGTCTGATGTGGATGGCGCTACGCTGGTTAGCCAAAGATCACTTCAGCATGATCGACTGGATCCTAACGGGGGTCTTATTGGGCTTAGCAGGTCTGAGTAAATACACCGCTGTATTTACTGCAATAGCCTTACTCATGATTTTTTTAAGTAGTCCCAGAAAACCTTGGCTGAGCAAACCTGGTTTTTGGCTTGCCGCGCTAGTTGCCCTTCTCTTTATTAGTCCAGTGCTCTATTGGAATTGGGTGAATGACTGGATCTCCTTTCGGTATCAAATAGCTCACGGCGCTGGTGGTACTTGGCTGTGGCGCAAGTTAGGTGCTTATTTAGGAATTCAGATTCTGGCCTATGGCCCCATATTGATCTTGGGTGCCTATCTTTTTGTTAGGCACTGCATCCACGGCACTAGGCTATCTTTATTGGCATTGCTGGGATTTTTTGCGATTCCATTTGTAATTTTTACCAGTCTTTCTGGTGGAGGTGGTCTGCCACATTGGACATCGCCCGCCTGGTTCTGTCTTGCACCATTCGCAGGGATAGGTTTAGCAAAGTATTGGTCCAGCCAACGCCGTCGCTTAATTCAAATTTTATTGATCGCTCAAGTACTACTATGCTGCATCGGTTTTGCCTATGTGCTCTCTGGTGGTATTAGTACGGCAGCAGTCAAGTCCAACCCGATTGCAGATCTTTATGGCTGGAAAGCAGCAGGTCAAAAAGCAGCTCAATTAACACAAGCTACAAAAGCCAATGGTATTGCCGTCCAAAATTGGACGCTAGGTAGTCGCGCAGCTTGGTATGCCAAACCGACTCCAGTATTTATATTGGATCAACGACAGGATCAGTTCGATCTCTGGTTTGGAACACTACCTCGCGGCGCAAATATTCTCTTAATGAGCTGGTCTGGCATGTCTTTTGCACCTCCCGTTGGAAGTCAGGAGGCATTTGAGCGCTGCGAGCCTTTGGATACTCTGGAAATTGAGCGTTTTGGACAAATCTTGTCGAAATTTGAATTTAGCCTTTGTAACAACTGGCAAGGCAAGTAGTTTGGCAGAGTAATTCACCCAAATTCAAGACCTTAGGCGCCCAAAGCATTATCCTTACGCCTATGAGTTCAATACCCCAAGCCACCCCAAAACCCCCATCTGGGTGGAAATCAATCCTGAAGCGTGCATGGCCGACCATCCGTATTTTGTTATCAGTCGCCCTGCTTTGGAAAGCCACTAGTGGAATTGACTGGCATACCCTATTCGATTCTGAAATCAAAATGCAGCCCGCTTGGCTCATTGCAGCAGCAGCGGCAATTTGCTGTGCGTTTATTTGCGGCGGATTGCGTTGGGGATTTTTGATGCGTAGCGTCGGTTTTCAGGGAAGTCTAAAAACATACATTGCACTGTATTTTGCTGGAG
>CALQED020000106.1 GCA_943329505.2 Polynucleobacter meluiroseus
AGCCTAGCTGATAGCTCATTTGATGCTTGGACTAAGTACTACCAAGCGGATGAAAATACTCCCAATGCAGTTGTGAGTTATTACGGCAAAGGTGCTTTGCTAGCTCTAGGGCTAGATTTACAAATTCGAGCGTTCTCAAAAAATAAAAAGTCCCTAGACAATCTCATGCGCCTAATTTGGCAAAAACATGGTGTCACACTAGATGGAATTTCTGAGGATGGCTTGGATGATTTGATGTGCGATCTGTTTGGGGATGGTTTTAATAAAATATGGAACGATATTAAATCGCGTTATATTTTTGGTACTGAAGATATTCCTCTAGAGAAGTGGCTTACTTCAAAAATCATTACTGTGAAGCTAAAAACACAAAGCAAGCTCGAGAAAATAAAATTGCAATGGGGTATGCGCCACATAGATGCCAATGGCTGGCTTAAAGTTACTCATGTTTTGGATGGCGGGGCAGCCCAGTTAGCAGGTCTAGCGCCAGGCGATTTACTAGCAAGCATTAATGGTCAACGCATCACTAATGCCCGCTGGGATAAGGTACTTAATGGCCTTTCAGAAAACCAAAGCATTAGTCTTTTGTTTTATCGCGATGACCTGGAGCATGAACATATTCTGACCCTGGCTCCATCTCAAGCTCCAGCCCAATATGAGCTCATTCCAGCGAAGAGTAGCCCCAAATAAAGTTCATGTCCTCTTTTTCTAAAGACGATATCCCAGAAGACTGGCGCAACCTTTTAGGGGGCTATTTTGATTCCGCCGAATGGATGCAATTAGAAAATAATATTCAAGCAGTCTTGAATACTGACTTCTTTAGTGTTCGCCCAGAGCCACAGAATTTTTTTAAAGCATTAGTATTAACGCCAGTAGATTCTGTAAAAGTGGTCATTATTGGACAGGATCCCTATCACTCGCCTGGGCTTGCACAAGGGCTTGCATTTTCTATCCCAGCCAATATTCCAGTCAAGTCGCGCGAATTCCCAAGCTCGCTACGCAATATCAGCAAGGCGCTAGTTCTAGAGGGTTTTGGGGCGCTACCAAATGGTGACTTACAGGATTGGGCTCAACAAGGCGTCCTTCTGCTAAACACGGCACTCAGCGTTAAATTGGGTGAAGCTGGTAGCCACACTAAGCTCGGATGGCAATATCTAATTGACCGCTTAATTTCAGCGCTAGCAATGAAGAAGCCATCCTTAATCTGGATGCTGTGGGGTGGGCATGCTCAATCTAAGTTAGCCCTGATTGAGGCAGGAAATCATCCATTGATTTTGCAATCTTCACATCCCTCAGGACTGGGAGTCTATAAAACGGATAGACCTTTTTTAGAGCCTGGCGGCTTGACCAGTTGTCAGCACTTCACCAAAGCCAATGAATGGCTTGTAGGGCATCAGCAAAAGCCAATTTGCTGGGTAAGTAGCAATAAACACTCAGCACAATTAGACCTCATCATCTGAGGGTCACTTTTTAAGTTACATATAACAAGCCCTTTGGCTTAAAATGTTACATGTAACGGGTAAAAGAAAGTAATTCATGCCTTCAAATTCAGCTCCTAGGGTCCAAAAACACCGAACTTCATTGAGAAGCTCGGGATTAAGACCAATACAAATTTGGGTGCCAGATACGCGCGCGCCAGGATTTGAGGAGGAGTGTCGACGTCAATCAAGATTGGTTGCGATTGCTGATCGAGCAGATCAAGAGTTAATGTCTTTTATGGACCAAGCTTTAAATGATTTAAGTGACTTATGAGACGAGGTGATCTAGTTACCATTGCAATGCAGGGAGATTTTGGTAAACCACGTCCCGCACTTATCCTTCAATCTGACGTATTTAGTGATATCCACGAAACAATTACCGTTGCTCCGTTAACAAGCACAATCGTAGAGGCGCCAATATTTCGCCTTAACATAAGCCCAGATGAAAAAAACCAATTGACCAAAGAATGTCAAATTCAAATCGACAAGATTATGTCTATTCGCAAAGAAAAAATTGGGGCGGTCATTGGTAAGCTTGATGATGCGATCCTTGTCCGAGTTAATAGGGCATTGGCTTTGTGGCTAGGGCTCGCCTAAACTCCATTACTTCATCCAGGCTGTGTAAAAAGAAGCACCTAGGCAGGCAGCTAAAATAGCACTGGTCCATTCCAGCATTTGGCCTGACTGGAAAAAACCCGTGTATTGCCCTAAATATGAGCTAGCAGCTGCCGCAAAAACGCCCAGAAATCCTGCAATCAATAATCCTTGGACATTTGAGCCTTTGGACCGCCTAGGGTAAAAAATCCAGGCAGAAGCCCCGGATGCACCCCCAATTAGCAGAAAAGCCAAAAACCCCATTCTTACCCCCATTCATGACGTCATCAAATCTATAATCACCATTATGAAGTTGTTGACACTCGGCATCAATCATCACACAGCGCCGGTCGCCATTCGGGAAAAGGTCGCCTTTGCCCCTGAATTTCTTCAAGAAGCGTTGCACGATCTCCGCCAACATTTGCTTGGGGCGAATCAATCAGGCCTGCCTGAAGCCACCATCTTATCGACCTGCAATCGCACAGAAGTGTATTGCGCCGCTAATGATGCCAATGCTGCTGGCATTCTTCATGAAGCTACTTTTGATTGGCTAGCGAAAACTCAACAGCTAGCTCCAAGCAGTCTTGAACCGCATATCTACTCACTCCCACAATCCGATGCTGTTCGTCATGCATTCAGAGTAGCTTGTGGTCTAGATTCAATGGTGATTGGTGAGACCCAAATTTTGGGCCAAATGAAAGATGCTGTTCGCACTGCAAATGATGCTGGTGTATTAGGAACCTACCTCAATCAATTATTTCAAAAAACGTTTGCTGTTGCAAAAGAAGTGCGTGGCTCTACAGAAATTGGGGCCCACTCGATTTCTATGGCTGCAGCATCTGTCAGACTTTCAGAGCGTATCTTTGAAAAAATTGCTAATCAGAAAATCCTGTTTATTGGCGCTGGTGAAATGATCACCTTATGTGCAACCCACTTTGTTGCACGTAGACCAAAGAATGTAGCTATTGCTAATCGTACGATTGAACGTGGACAAGAATTGGCGGACTCTATTGCCGCACAAGATACTCAGGCAGAGTCGTTTAAGTTATCTGAACTTCCTAGTCGCCTGCACGAGTTCGACATCATCGTTTCTAGCACCGCATCCACCTTACCCATCATTGGTTTGGGGATGGTAGAGAGCGCCCTAAAACAACGTCGCCGTAAGCCTATGGTGATGATTGATTTGGCAGTGCCCCGCGACTTTGAGCCAGAGATCTCTAGGCTAGATGATGTTTATCTTTACACCGTTGATGATTTAGGCGTGATGATTCAAACGGGCGCTAGTTTGCGTCAAGCAGCCGTGAGTCAAGCAGAAGCCATTATTGAAGATCGCGTTGGTAACTTTATGCACTGGATGCAGGGTCGCAATGCTGTTCCTTTGATTCAGGATATTCAGCAACAAGGTGAGCGCTTAAGACAGCTTGAATTAGAGCGTGCTATGAAGCGCCTGATACGTGGCGATGATCCACAAGAAGTTCTCAATGCGATGGCTCAAGGTTTAACCAATAAATTTTTGCATGGTTCTCTCCATGCATTGCAGCATTCGAATGGTGCTGAGCGTGACGCCTTGATTAAGTTGTTGCCTAAACTCTTCGCCTCACATACCAAACCAGAAGACCATTAGATGAAGCCCAGCATGCGGGCTAAGCTAGATCATCTAGACACGCGCTTAGCCGAACTCAATTCCCTTTTAACCTCAGAAGAAGCAACCAAAGATATGGATGCTTATCGGAAACTCACGCGCGAACATTCTGATATTGCGACGATTGTTGAGCAGTTTGGTCTGTATAAGCAGGCTGAGGCGGATGCTCAAGCTGCAGAGGAGATGCGCAAAGATCCTGATATGAAAGACTTTGCGGACGAAGAACAGAAACAGGCCCAAGCCACTATGGAGGAGCTTGCAGGAGCGCTACAAAAACTCTTACTCCCTAAAGATGAGAACGATGAGCGTAACGTATTTTTAGAGATCCGTGCCGGTACGGGTGGTGATGAAAGTGCGCTCTTTGCCGGCGATCTTCTGCGGATGTATAGCCGCTTTGCAGAGCGTCAAGGCTGGAAGGTGGAAGTAGTCAATGCTGCTGAATCTGACCTAGGGGGTTATAAAGAGGTTGTCCTGCGCTTAGTAGGTCAATCTGTTTACTCACGTCTTAAATTTGAGTCTGGCGGCCATCGTGTCCAACGCGTTCCCCAAACAGAGACTCAAGGACGTATTCATACGTCTGCTTGTACTGTTGCAGTCATGCCTGAAGCAGATGAATTAGAGGCAGTCAAAATCAATCCTGCTGAGTTACGCATCGACACCTTCCGTGCTTCAGGGGCTGGTGGTCAACATATTAATAAGACAGATTCTGCTGTTCGTATCACTCATCTGCCAACAGGTACGGTAGTGGAGTGTCAGGATGATCGTAGCCAACATCGTAACCGTGAACAAGCGATGAAGGTCTTGGTCTCACGCATCATGGATGCGCGCGAACGTGAGAAGCATCAACTAGAAGCCCAAACTAGAAAATCCCTGATTGGCTCAGGTGATCGCAGTGATCGCATTCGGACGTATAACTTTCCTCAAGGCCGAATCACCGATCATCGCATCAATCTCACTCTGTACAAAATTGATGCCATGATGGATGGCGATATTAATGATCTTTGCAATGCCCTTGCATCCGAGCATCAAGCTGAATTACTTGCAGCTCTTGGTGACAATTAAGCAATAACTAAAACAGCTCATGAGTCAAGATTTGAGTCTGCGCTCTTTACTGGGTGTTACATTGCTTCCTCAAAATGAAGCGCGCATTCTCATGGCTCATGTGCTCGATAAGCACTATCAGCTGCCACGCTCTGCCCTGTTAACACGCGATACTCTGGAGCTTGATGCCAAAGCACTAAATGACTGGAAAGCGCTTGAATCTAAGAGAATTCAAGGTGAACCCGTTGCCTACCTCATTGGCAAGCGGGGCTTTTTTAATATTGAATTACAAGTAGCGCCAGGCGTACTAAGACAGCGCCCCGAACCTGAGCTATTAGTAGAAATTGGACTTCGCGAGATTAAGCGAATTGAAAATGAAACTGCCATCCCGAGGGTGCTTGATTTAGGTACAGGTTCAGGGGCAATTGCATTAGCAGTTGCATATGAAGCGCCAAGTGCAATCCTTACCGCAACAGATCAATCCTCTGAGGCTCTGGCGATTGCTAAAGCTAATGCTGAGACTTTAGGTCTTGCCGCCCGCGTGCAGTATGTACAAGGGAGTTGGTATGAAGCTTTGATGGAGAAGACCTTGTTTGATCTCATTTTAAGCAACCCCCCCTACATCGCCAATGATGATCCCCACCTGAGCCAGGGCGATCTACGGTTTGAACCTACTTCCGCGCTCACTGATCATGGCAGTGGGCTGACTTGTCTGGAAACC
>CALQED020000107.1 GCA_943329505.2 Polynucleobacter meluiroseus
CTGCTATTAAAGTCGCCGGGGGCCATCACGAAAAATGGGATGGCTCTGGTTACCCAAGAAAGTTAAAAGGTGAAGATATTCCGATTGAAGCTCGCATCATGACAGTAGCCGATATATTTGATGCACTAATCAGTGATCGTCCCTATAAAAAAGGCTGGAGTGTTGAAGAAGCCTGGAATGAGATTGTGGTCAATAGCGGCACTGCATTTGATCCGATTGTTGTAGAAGCCTTCATCGCTGAGCGCGAGGCTTTTGAAGAGATTGCTAGCAAACACTAGAAATCTCTTCATAACCTAACTGCTTATTGTTTTGGCATAGCCTTGACTACTTTGATCATACGATCACCATCTTCTTGAGCAAATTTCTTGAATTCATTGGTATCACGATAATCAAAAATCATGCCTCTTTGATTCATGGCAGTCTCTAATTGACCAGATTGCACACCTTCTTTCACTGCCTTATTGAGAGTGTCAATAATGGCTGCCGGAGTACCTGCTGGAACAAATAAGCCATTCCAAATATTGTATTCAGCATCAAAGCCAGACTCTCGATAAGAGGGCACATTCGGTAATAACTTAATCCGCTTCGGACCAGAAACTGCGATTGGTCGGACTTTGCCAGACTCAATTTGAGGGATCGCTACAGAAGGAATGGCAGTAGTCATATCCACCTGGCCACCTAATAAAGCCAGCATAGAAGGGCCTCCGCCTCCAAAAGGCACTTGCAAGAACTTCGCGCCAGCAGCATAGGCTAGCATCTCAACGGAGAGGTTAATGGGGCCAAAATTGCCTGATGAAGAATAGGTGATCGCATTTGGCTTTTCTTTTGCGGCCTTCATCAGTTCATTTAAGTTTTTCCAAGGCGCATCGGTTTTCACCAACATCACCATGGGATCATTAGAGATCATCGCAATGGGCACTAACTGGTTGACTTCATATAAAGAATTTTTTCCCTGCGCCCGCTCAGCATCAGGTGACACCATGATGGATGACAGACCCATGAGCAAGGTATAGCCATCAGGTTTTGCGTTTGCGACAAATGCATTACCAATTTGGCCACCAACACCTGGCTTAAAGTTCACAATCACAGGCTGCTTAAGGGTTTTCGTTAAAGAATCTGCTAATACTCTTGCATTCGCATCTGATGATCCGCCAGGAGGATTAGGAACGATGAGGGTAATGGGCCTATTTGGGTAAGGATCTTCCGCAAATACATTTGATACAGATAAGACTGGTAGTAGCAACGCCAACGCAATCGCAGGGAGTTTTTTAAACATAGTGCATACCTCAATTCATGTAGAAAAATTTAAGACAAATTCATTAGGAAATATAGTAATCCACCTAGACTAAAAAGTTTGATATCCGTTTAATCTCTATTTCCCCTAGCAAATATTTAAAGCCCATCTTATGATGTCAGATGACTCAAAATAGCATTCTATGGGCATATTAATCACTTTATAACGATATCAGGATCAATCTTATGGCAACTTATCCGGAGATGAAGAATCGCGCTGTGGCTATTACTGGTGCTGCGGCAGGTATAGGTGAGGTAGCAGCAAGGTCTTTTTATCAGCAAGGTGCCCATGTTTACCTATTGGATATTGATCAAGCGGGAATTGAGAAAATTGCTACTGAGTTAGGTGAGCGGGCCCACCCAATACAAGTCGATATCACTAATCCAGAATCGGTTTCAGAGACCTTTAAGGCGATTGATCGTGCTGGTAACGGATTGGATGTGTTTATTAACTGTGCTGGGGGCTATCAGAAGCTATTAAATGTCGAAAATATGGATCTAGAGGAGTGGGATAAGACTATCTCCTTAAATCTGCGAGCAGTGTTTCTTTGCTGCCAAGCAGCAATTCCTCGGTTAAAAAAGTCCAAAGCTGGACGCATTATTAACGTCACTTCAATCTCTGGCAGAACAGTGCATGCCACCTCCTCACCAGCCTATGGTTCCGCTAAGGCTGGTGTCACTCAGTTAACTCGCTTTTTGGCTTATGAGCTAGGGCAATATGGCATTACCGCCAATACGATCGCGCCCTTAACCACCTTAACACCCAGAGTGGCAGCCCTCAGAACTCCGGAAGATGTTGCTAAGATTGCTTCACAAGTACCTTTGGGCAGACTTGCAGTAGAGGATGATCATGTTTCAGCAATGTTGTACTTAGCATCAGATGGAGCAGCTTTTGTGACTGGTGTCGCCCTAGATACCAATGGCGGCAGGGTGATGCTCTAGAGCAAAACATTCAATATAGGAGACGAATATGAGAAGCTTTAAAACATTCAGGATGCTAACTTTTATAACTTGTTTATTGTCATTATCAAGTTATTCCTATGCCCAAACTTGGCCCAATAGTTCAATGACTTTTGTGACGCCATTAGCAGTAGGGAGCGCTTCAGATGTTGCCTTACGCATTGTTTCTGAGCAATTAAGTAAGTCTCTAGGCCAATCTATTTTGATTGATAACCAAACCGGTGCATCGGGAGCGATTGGTGCTGAAAAAGTGGCCAATGCCAATCCGAATGGAACGGTATTTTGTGGCTGTAACAATGCCATCCTGAGTGTTCTGCCTCAATTAAGAAAAGTACCTTATAACCCTGCAAAAAGTTTTAAGCCAATAGGGATGGTGGCAGTATTGCCAACGGTGCTGGTTGTGAATGCGGATTCACCTTATAAAACAGTCAAAGACATCGTAGACTTTGCTAAAGCCAATCCTGGAAAAATTGAATATGCTTCTGGAGGAGTAGGCAGCCCACAGCACATTGCGATGGCTATGTTTGAATCCATGGCAGGCATTAAATTTACCCATGTTCCTTATAAAGGCGCGAGTCAAGCAGCAGTTGGTGTTGCTGGCGGTGAAGTACCAATCATGTTCAATGCGATTGGTACGGTATTGCCTTTAATCAAGTCAGGTAAGTTGCGCCCGATTGCGATTGCAGGATCCCAAAGAACGCCGATCATGAATGACATTCCCACGGTGAGTGAATCAGGAGTACCGGGCTATAACTATGCTTCTTGGGTTGGCATTATTGGACCAGCTGGCGTCTCTGATGAGATTGTGAATAAGCTCTCCGGTGAAATCTTAAAAACACTTGCTATGCCTGAAATTGTGAAGCGCTTAAGTGAAAACGGTATTGACCCCTATCCGATGAGCGCTTCCCAGATGACTACGTTTATGGCTGCTGATTATCAGCGTATGGGTAAGGTCATTAAAGATGCAGGTATCAGCGGTGATTAATTCTGTGGCCAAGTGGAAAGGTCGGCAGTTTCATTATCAGCCAGTGAAAAGCCACGTCCATCCTTTTTTGGTGGCTCTATGGGATGCAGTGAAAGAAGAAACGAATGGCTTGGTGGATATCGAGGTCTGCGCCGACAATGGCGGCACTAAGCTTGCACATCTAGAGATCGTCGATCAGGTCATCGATGGGCAGATTCAATTCTATGCATTGATGGGCAGCATCATGGGGCCCTTGGTGCCTTCCATGAATATACAAAGCCTGCCTTTTATCTTTAAAACTAGTGAAGATGTCTATGCTTCCATGGATGGAGAGCTTGGGAATTATTTTCGCGATGAACTGCGCTCAAAAGGTATCTACCTGATGCCATCAGGACTGATGGAAAATGGTTTTCGCCACATCGTTACCAATAATCGCCCCATTCATACTGCTGCAGATCTTGAGGGCTTAAGCATTCGCATTCCAGAAGGCGAAGTGTTTGAAGATACCTTCAAAGCTTTAGGAGCTCATCCTGTACAACTATTTGTGCTAGAGCTTTATGAGTCTTTAAAGAATGGAAGCTTGCAGGCTCAAGAGAATCCTCTGGCCATTATTGAATCACTGAAATTGTATGAAGTGACTAAGTACATTTCTAAGACATTTCATATGTGGTCAGGCTTTAATATTATTGGCTGCTTGAGTTTTTGGGAGAGTATGCCTGTCGATATACAGGAAATTATTCTGCGCAATGTGAAGAAATATGTTGATCAGCAGCGTGAGCATACCGTTAATCTCAATCACAATCTCTCGGATATGCTGGAAAAGAGAGGGATGGTAATTAACGTTGCAGATACATCGACTTTTCGCCAGCATCTAGGCAAGAGTTTTTATCAGAAATGGAAAAATGAAGTGGGTGACCGTGCTTGGAATCTTCTCGAGGAACAAGTTGGTAAATTGTCCTAGCGCCTGGCATTTATTTATTCATCCCATTAAGGGTTTTTACTAATCCTGAACTCTTAGAACCTTAGTGATCTCAGTCATTTTGTACCCCAATTGACATCTATTGATTCTTGCGCGAACACTTTCAGTTTCATTTAGTATTTGAGTGATAACAAATCAACAATGAGCGGGGGCAGACATGAATGATGAGCCATCAAATCGCAGGAGCTTTCTAAAGGGGGCTATCGCAGGAAGTGCTGCTGCGGTTACAGGCGTTTTGCCCGGACCCGTTCAAGCTCAAAGCACGACTGCATCTCAAAATTCTGTGAGCGCAAATCCGGGCTATCAGTTTTTTAATTTAGAAGAACAAGCGTTTATTGAGGCAGTCGTCAATCATATGATTCCAGCGGATGATTTATCTCCAAAGGGAACCGACATTGGCGTCAATATTTATATCGATCATGCTTTAGCCAATGGCTGGGGAAAAGGCGAGCGTTTATACAATCATGGACCATGGAAAAAAGGTTTGCCGACACAAGGCTACCAATCACCACTAACCCCTGCAGAGTTATATCGCGTTTCTATTACTAAATCCAATCTTGCCTGTACTGAGCGTTATGGGAAATGGTTTGATCAAATAACAGAAGCACAGCGACAAGAATTTTTAGTAGCACTATCGGCTGGAAAAGTAGATTTTAAAGATGGGCCAAGCTCAAAAATGTTCTTTGACATGCTTTATCAAAATGTCATGGAAGGGATGTTCTCTGATCCTATCTATGGCGGCAATCAAAACAAAGCAGGCTGGCGCTTAATTGGCTTTCCTGGCGCTATTTCACTGCACGCACAAGATGTAGAAACTTATCTGAATAAAAAATATACAGCACCCATCTTTGGTATTGCTGACCTTAGTTAAGAACCCTAGTTCAGAACTTTGTTAATTTAGGAAAATGATGGTTACCAAATTAAAACAGACGGATGTCGTGATCGTCGGCATGGGTTGGACAGGCGGCATCTTAGCCAAAGAACTTGCTGAAGCAGGCCTTAAAGTCGTTGCACTTGAACGTGGGGATATGCGAACCGCACAAAATGACTATGCGCTTCCCAATATTCGCGATGAATTACGTTATGTAATCCGTCAAGAATTAATGCAGAACGCTTC
>CALQED020000108.1 GCA_943329505.2 Polynucleobacter meluiroseus
CACGTAGCAATGCAATTGCCTCACTCCGCCGTCACATGCTCGATGCCGATTTCATGGAAGTGGAGACACCCATGCTCCACCCGATTCCTGGAGGCGCAACAGCAAAACCTTTTATCACCCATCACAATGCATTAGATATGCAGATGTTTTTGCGTATTGCGCCAGAGCTTTATCTAAAACGCTTGGTAGTGGGTGGCTTTGAGCGCGTCTTTGAAATCAACCGCAACTTCCGTAATGAAGGCGTCAGCCCACGTCATAATCCAGAGTTCACCATGATGGAGTTCTACGCGGCGTACACTGATTACCGCTGGTTAATGGATTTCACCGAAGGCTTGATTCGTGCAGCAGCTATTGATGCGCAAGGTACAGCAGTATTAACCCACCAAGGTCGGGAGCTAGATCTCAGCAAGCCATTTCAGCGCCTAACTATCAACAAAGCCATCTTGAAGTATTGTGCCCAGTCTGGCAAAAACTATGAAGCTGCCCAGCTCGAAGATATCAACTTTATTCGTGCTGAATTAAAAAAGGGGGGTGAGAATCCAGATACTCCTACCCTCAAGAATGCGGGCATTGGCGCTCTGCAACTTGCTTTATTTGAATTGGTCGCTGAACAGCATCTCTGGGAACCAACTTACATCATTGATTACCCCATTGAAGTGAGCCCACTGGCTAGAGAATCTGACACGCGTCCGGGCATTACCGAACGCTTTGAGTTATTCATCACTGGTCGAGAAATTGCGAATGGCTTCTCAGAACTCAATGATGCTGAAGATCAAGCTAATCGCTTCCGTAAACAAGTAGAACAAAAAGAAGCAGGTGATGAGGAGGCCATGTACTTTGACCATGACTTCATTCGTGCCCTCGAGTACGGCATGCCGCCCACTGGTGGCTGTGGTATTGGCATTGACCGTTTAGTCATGCTCCTCACTGATGCTCCAAATATTCGTGATGTAATTCTCTTCCCGCACTTACGTCGCGAAGAAGAGTAAATGGCATAGGCGTTCAATAAATGGCACCCTAGGGTGCCTTTTTGATGCTCAATATTGATCTCGGTCCTATTAGGGCAATTCAGGAAGTACTTGTAGGCTAGCAGGCAGAATCCCATGAGGATTTTGAGCATTGCGAGATATTGCAGCGGTATCCAAAAGAATTAAGAGACCTTCAGACAATCTATATGCGCCCTCGATGGCTTCTTGAAATTGCCCTGACAAATGGCTTGGCGGTAATACCAACTCTTCGGTATTAAACGTCAGAATATCCCCTATGGAATCCACCATCAATGCAATATTATTTTCTTGCACTTTAAGGATGATGCTAAATGACTCACACCTTGAATCAGGAATATCTAAGTAGGCACTAATATCGACTGCCGGCATTAGTAAGCCACGCAAATTTAATATACCCCGAATCATTTTTGGACTACCTGGTACATGCGTACAGCTTAAATTTCGATTGACCTCAATCAATTCTTCAGCAGGAACGCCTAGGGTATAAATGCCAACATTAAAGGCTAAGAATGAGCGTTGCATATTCAACCCGGAAGATATAAATCAATGACTTTAGGATATTCATCTGACTCTTCCTGAATATTGTGCATCACCAGCACTTCCTCTAAGTCCAATACATTAATGACTTGATCGTTATAGATGATGCAGCCATTCAAACCTCTCTGAGGTGTGGCTAGCTCATGTAATTTAGCAGGCACTTCAATAATATCCGTGACTTGCTTTACCACTAAACCATATAAGCGATCACGGTAATGGCATGTTAATACTGGAACACGAGCATGGTTCAAGTGAGAATCCTTGGACCCACCGCTAACATAATGATCAAGTCGCACTAAATCCATGAGCTGCTCATTAAAATAGACTACTTCACGGCTACCGTTTTGTTGAATTTGAGATGGATCTAATTTAATAATATGGTCGATAGAATCCAAAGGTAGGGCAATTTTATTAAGCCCCGGAATCTCAAACAGCAGTACGGAAATCATTTCTTCGACAGTCGGCACATAGCGCTCTTCCTGCCTGATTGGATTGGCTTGCAGTCGCTCAACCAAGCCAGATTTACGGGCAATTCCATCAACGTCCAAAATGAGGGCAACTTCACCATCGCCCATAATGGTAGCGCCAGCAAAATTAGACATATCCCTCAATAACTCGCCCAAAGGCTTAATAACAATATCTTGAATATTCAAGACTTCTTCTACAACCAATCCGAATAAAGTGCCATTGAAGTTAAGCAACGTAATAAAGAGCTTCTGCTTTGGCTTTAGTGGTTTTTTAGCCATCTTCAATTGTTCATCCAAGAACAATAAGGGGATTAACTTATCCCTTAAGCGGAACGTTGGCGTGCCATAAAAATCTTCAATACCATTATTAGGTTGATTTGGCGAAAAACGTACCAATTCTAAGATACGGTTTTGAGGAATAAGGAATATCTCCCCTCCAGACCTAACAAATAAGGTGGGCAAGATGGCTAAAGTAAGAGGGATCTTTAGCTTGACATGCGTACCTTCATTGGGAATGCTAGTAACTTCAATGCTGCCGCCAATATTTTCAATATTATTCTTTACCACATCCATGCCTACCCCTCTGCCAGAGAGATTGGTAATAGCATCACGAGTAGAGAAACCTGGGAGGAAGATGAGATCAATCAACTCTTTGTGATTGAGCAATTGCGCTTTTTCACCACTGATCAAACCACGCGATACAGCACGTTGACGGACGCGCTCATAATCTACGCCAGCGCCATCATCGATTACCTCAACGATGACAATACCATTCTGGTGCGCCGCACGAAGCACTAAATATGCAAGCTCAGACTTCCCCTTTTGTAAACGTATTTCAGGAGATTCAATGCTGTGATCGATGCTGTTTCGAATGAGATGTATTAATGGATCTCGAATACTATCTAACAAGATACGATCTAACTCCGTTTCAGATCCTTCTTGCAAAAGGCGCACCTTCTTGCCGCACTCAGCAGAAACATCTCTTACCAAACGGGGAAACTTATCCCAAATATGAAAGATAGGCTGCATCCGCATTTTCATCATGCGTTCTTGTAGCTCTAAGGTCAATAAGTCAATACTCCGTACTGCACTAGTAAACAACTTATCGCTAGACTGCTGAGAAAACGGTAAAAGTCGATTGCGGGCGAGCACCATCTCACTGGCAATATTCATCAGCTTATCGAGCACTTCTGGGTTCACTTTGACAGGGACCACTACCTCTTGGCCCGGAGTATTCGGCATGAGTGCCTCGGCAGGCTCCGCATACTCCAATTGAATTTCTGGCGCAGGTTGTGGCTCTGGTTTGAGCACTATTTCAGGCGCTTCATTAGTCGGTGGAGACGAAATCTTGTCATGAGTCTGTTTGATTTCAGCCGGAATCGCACCAAGTAAGGCGGCAATCAACTCCTGGTCATCTCCAGCAGGCTCTATATGATTAGCCTCTACCCCCTCAATAATGCTTCGGAGAATGTCATTCATCTCCAGCAAGCGAGTAGATTTATCAAAATCTAATGTAGCTTGTCCGGCACGAATTTTGCCCAGCAAGCTCTCGCCGGCATGGGAAAGCTTCTCTAAGCGCTTCAGGGCAAAAAAGCCACTGCTCCCCTTCAGGGTGTGCAATCCTCGGAAGATGTTACCCACCAAGGCCTGGTCCCCAGGATTTTCTTCAAGGCGCACAAAATCACCATCTAGTCGATCGATAATTTCCCGAGCTTCCAGGATAAATTCAGCGAGGATTTCGTCGTGATTTTCCATGTAAGCTAATAGTAATAGACATTTATTTGGGCGGGCGGATAGAATGGTGGCTACAGCAATATTAGCTTATATTAAGCAATAATCACAATTAGCCCCATCCCTATTGGCCACCTTACGCATAAACCTTCTACAGGAAGCCCTACCGAATGTTTCGCAACTTTTTAGATAACTTCGAAAGACAGTCTACTGTCAAAACTAAGCTGCAAGTAAGCTTTGGTCTGATTCTATTTTTTACGCTGATCGTTGGGGGAATTTCGATCTATGGCTACCATGTCATGGGCAAAAGTGCGGACTGGTTGTACGAGCAAGGCTCAAAAGGGATTGAAGATTCAAAACAATTACAAATTGATGCGGCTTCCTTGGATATTGAACTGAATCACTTGCTACTCGCCTCTACTCTTCCAAATAAAAATGAAGCTCAAGCACTGCGTGAACAAGCGTTAGCAAATATTGAAAAGTTAAGAACCAGCCTACAAGAAAACATCAAACGTGCTGATGCCAAAATTATTCGCTCTAAAACCAGGGTTGAATTTAATGAGCTCGTTGAAGACTTTGATATTTACTTAATTGCAATCGAGCAAGTCGCTATCGTTGAAAAGAGCTCTCCATCTGCTGCCACGACCATGTATTTTGGTGAAAAGTTTCAAGGCTTTAAACCCCGCATCACAAAAAACTTACAGGATTTTGTGGATGCTAAATTAGAAAGTGCTAGCCTGTTTAATCAAGCGGCCGAGTCAGCACAACAATATGCAATCATCTCTACGCTTGTGACGATTGCTATCTCAATCTTACTAAGTATCCTGATTGGTATTCGCTTCCGTCATTCGATTATTGACCCTCTGAATAAAACTAAAGAGGCTCTGAACGCCTTAGCTGAGTCTCGCCTTAACACTACTATTGAAGGTATCAATTACGCTGGCGTCGTAGGTCAAATCGCTCAGTCAACTCAAACACTACAAAATAATCTTCGTGGGGCCATTCAGGAAATTAGCAACAATGCGCTAATGATTAGTACATCGTCTGAGGAGCTCGCTGCAGTGAGCGCTCAACTCAATGCCAGCGCAGAAGAAACCTCTTCTCAGGCAAACGAAGTAGCTCAATCCTCTGACATCGTCAGTCAAAATACGCAGTCTGTGGCGACTTCAACTGAGGAGTTTAGCTCTAGCATTCGGGAGATCTCTATTAATGCGATGGAAGCCTCTCGGGTTGCCAATAAGGCAGTCACCATTGCCAATAACACTAATCAGCAGATGTCGAAACTGAGTACCAGCAGCATTCAAATTGGTGAAGTAGTAGCAGTGATTGCTGATATTGCTGAACAAACCAATTTACTCGCACTCAATGCAACCATCGAAGCGGCCCGTGCTGGAGAGTTAGGTAAAGGGTTTGCTGTAGTAGCAAATGAAGTAAAAGAATTGGCTCGCTCTACTGCAAAAGCGACCAATGAAATTGGTCAGTCAATTGACGCCATTCAATCTGATGCTAAAGCTGCGATTGAATCCATTGTCGAAATTACTCAGATTATTAATAAAATCTACGATATC
>CALQED020000109.1 GCA_943329505.2 Polynucleobacter meluiroseus
CGGTGGTGGCAGGGATTGGCCTGCTCATGAATATCGTAGTAGCTTGGGTGCTGTCACGTGATAAGAAAAGCGTCAATACTCGTGCTGCTTTAGTTCACGTGATGGGAGACTTGTTAGGTTCGATCGCGGCCCTCATCGCTGGTGTTGTTATTCAATTAACTGGATGGATGCCGATTGATGCCATCCTCTCAATCCTGGTTTCTTTACTGATTCTGAAGTCCACTATCTCCATTTTGCATGAGTCTTACCACTTCTTGATGGAGGGTGTGCCACTGCATATTGATTATTTAAAAGTGGGTAAAGATTTAAAGAATGTTCCTGGCGTATTGGCCGTACATGACTTGCATGTCTGGGAGATGACGCCGAGCTTTCCAGCATTAATCGGGCATATTGAAATTGCCAACATTCAAGAATGGCCAGAGATCATGTCCAGAATTAATACCATGCTGTTAGAGGAGCACGGTATTGATCATGTCACTTTGCAACCTGAAGAATATAGTGAGTTGCATCAGCACGACCATGATCATGGTCAGCAAGATTCTCCAAGTGAAGTGCAGAGTGCCGATGTCTTTCATGATGGTGATACTTTTTATGTGCAGTGCGCTAATGGCAAATCTTCCCATCGCATGGCTTATCACGCGTGGGGCAATCCCAATAACACCAAAGTATTGATGTGTGTCCATGGCCTGACGAGACGCGGCAGAGATTTCACAATGCTGGCGCAGGCCATGTGCAAAGACTATTACGTCGTTTGTCCCGATATCGTGGGTAGAGGCGATTCTGATCATTTGAGTAATCCCATGCAGTACGCTGTGCCTCAGTACGTTGCTGACATTGCTGCGCTTGTGAAAAAGTTGGGCGTCCCTCAAGTTGATTGGTTTGGTACTTCCATGGGTGGCTTGATTGGGATGGTGTATGCCGCCATGCCCAATTCTCCGATTCGGAAAATGTTGATTAACGATGTCGGACCCAAGATTGAGCCTGAAGCCATTCAACGTTTAGGTTCTTATGTAGGACAAACTTTTGCATTTGCCAAGCGTGAGGATGCCCTGAAGCGACTCAATGAAATCTGCGCCACTTTTGGCGAGCACACGCTCGCAGAGTGGGAAATCTATAACGGACCGATGTTGGTTGAACGTGATGGTATGTGGGTCATGCACTATGACCCAAATATTGCTGTGCCTTTCGCTGCGGTAAATCCGATGATGGCTAAGGCGGGTGAGATGGCGATGTGGCATACCTTTAAAAAAATTCATATTCCCATGCTGATTGTGCGGGGTGGCGACTCTGATCTGCTATCGGCAGCTACCGTTACTGAGATGTGTAGAGTCAACCCCCATGCCAGAAGTATTGAAATTCCCAATGTGGGTCATGCGCCTGCATTTGTAAAGCCAGAGCAGATTGCTTTAGCTAAAGAATTCTTCAGTTAATCTCTTGATGTAATGTTTGCCTATGGCAAATTCTCCTGTTACTCCAGCTAAATCCGAAAAAGTCGCCTTGTTTCAGGATGCCTGGTATGGCGAGCCTGCAGAGTCGCATGCACAAGGCGTTACCCAAATTCTGCAGTCTCTCAATTTAGATGAAGCAACTTTAGTTGCAGCGAATAATATTGCCCGAACACACGGCAAAGAAGCGCTCATCAAGCTGATTGGCGAAGAGTCAGCCAAGCTATTGATCGGTTACCGAGGATTGCGGCAAGCACAAGCAAAGCTGGTGCGGGATGACGGTGGTCTGAGTGTCGCTGGTCAAGAAGAGATGTTGCGTAAGATGCTCTTGGCCTTTGGAGATGATTTGCGTGTTGTCCTGATTTATTTAGCGTCACGCTTGCAAACTCTGCGCTGGATTACCCAAGAACAAATTCATATGCCTAGTGCTTGGGCCCAAGAGATTCTCAATATCGATGCTTCCTTGGCAAATCGTCTGGGTATCTGGCAAATGAAGTGGGAGATGGAGGATTTAGCCTTCCGAGTACTTTCCCCAGTTGTCTACCGAGATATTGCTAAGATGCTCGATGCCAAACGCATTGAACGACAAGCGTTTATTGAACGCATTGTGCGTGAAATTAAAGCAGAACTGAAGCTTGCTCATATTCAGGGCGACGTCTTAGGAAGACCAAAGCACATTTATAGCATCTGGAAAAAGATGCAAGGTAAGTCTTTGGATTTCGCAAATCTCTATGACGTGAGAGCATTTCGTGTCCTAGTAGAAGATGTCAAAGCTTGTTATGCCGTTTTAGGGATTGTGCATAACGTCTGGCAACCTGTGCCTCGGGAGTTTGATGATTACATTGCCAGACCTAAACCCAACGGCTATCAATCACTGCATACCGTCGTCATGAATGAAGACGGTACCGCATTTGAAATTCAGGTACGAACACAAGACATGCATCAACAGGCTGAGTATGGTTTGGCTGCTCACTGGCGCTATAAAGAAGGCGCTTATATTGGAATGGCAACGCCACCCAATTCTGCAAAGACCAATAAACCTAGCATCCATCATCAACAAGGGACCCATAGTGCAGAGGTCGCCTACGAAAGACAGATCGCTTGGGCAAGGCAGCTGATCTCCTGGAAAGAGGATGCTTGGGAGCAACTCAAGCACCATGAGATTGATGATCATATTTATGTGCTCACCCCTTTAGGCAAAGTGATTTCTTTAGAGAAGGGCTCAACGCCTATCGACTTTGCCTATGCAGTCCATACAAACCTTGGGCACCGTTGCCGTGGTGCACGTGTGGATGGCGCGATGGTTCCCCTGGAAACGGCTTTGCAAAATGGGCAGACTGTTGAAATTATTGCGGTGAAACATGGTGGACCATCGCGTGATTGGATTAGTCCTGACAAGCACTATGTGAGATCACAAAGAGCGCGTCAACGAGTGCGAGCTTGGTTTAATGCTCTGGATGATGAAGAGACTGGGCAGATAGTTAAAGCTCCCGAGACTAAGCCCGAAACTATGATTGAGTCCAAGCCACTCACTCCAGAAATCATCCTACGGCATAGCAGTCGCAAAACAGCGCAGAGCGGTGATGTCTTAGTAGTTGGCGTGGATTCTTTATTGACGCAACTAGCGCGTTGCTGCAGACCCGTGCCGCCTGACTCGATTGCTGGATTTGTCACGCAAGGCAGGGGTGTGTCGATTCATCGCCGCTCCTGCAAAACGTTTAGGGGTCTTTTAGAGAGAGCACCCGAAAGAGTGATTCAGACCGCCTGGACTGCATCAGCCGCTGATGAGGTGAATTCTGATCAAAAGCGTGTTTTCCCAGCGGATTTGGTGGTCACTGGTTTAGATCGACCTGAGCTGATGAGAGAGTTATTTGAGATTCTGACCCGCCAAGGTGTGCATGTGATTGATTTACGAAAATCGGCTAAAAAAGGTCTGGCGCAGATCCTTTTAACGGTTGAGGTCAAGGATTCTGAAGTATTAAGGATAGTCCAAAATAGCTTAGAGGAGGTTAAAGGGGTCACCCAAGTGCGTCGCCGGTGATAAACTCTATGGCTGTATAGGCTCGTAGCTCAGCTGGTTAGAGCACCACCTTGACATGGTGGGGGTCGTTGGTTCGAGTCCAATCGAGCCTACCAACGAATCATGACCCAGAGGCGCGGTTGCCCACAAGCTACCGCGCTTTCTTTTTAGATTGTTGTAGTGAAACTGGAGTTCAGTAAAGAAGATGGAGTTGTCATGCCAGTAGTTACTCTGCCCGATGGATCAAAACGTGAGTTTGATGCTCCCGTTCGTGTAGCGGATGTTGCCCAAAGCATTGGCAGTGGTCTTGCTAAAGCCGCTCTGGGTGGCATCGTTGATGGCAAGATGGTCGATACCAGCTTTGTCATTGATCAAGACAGTCAGCTCGCCATCATCACGGATAAAAGTCCTGAGGCTCTAGAGATTGTGCGTCACTCTACAGCGCACTTATTAGCCTACGCCGTTAAAGAACTCTTTCCTGAAGCGCAAGTGACGATTGGTCCAGTGGTCGACAATGGTTTCTATTACGACTTTGCTTATCACCGTCCCTTTACACCGGATGACTTAGTCGCTTTAGAGAAGAAAATGACGGAGCTCGCTAAAAAAGATGAGCTAGTAACGCGCACTGTTATGCCAAGAGATGAGGCCGTGAAGTTTTTCAAAGATCAGGGCGAAAATTACAAAGCAGAACTGATTGCGAGCATTCCCCAGGGCGAAGACGTATCACTCTACGCTGAAGGTAAGTTTACTGATTTATGTCGTGGCCCCCATGTACCTTCTACTGGAAAGTTAAAGGTATTTAAGCTCATGAAGCTTGCTGGTGCTTACTGGCGCGGCGATAGCAAGAATGAGATGTTGCAGCGTATTTACGGTACTGCTTGGTTGCGCAAAGAAGATCAAGATGCGTATTTGCATATGCTCGAAGAGTCCGAGAAGCGCGATCACCGTCGCCTAGGTAAACAGCTTGATTTATTCCACTTCCAAGAGGAAGCACCAGGTTTAATTTTCTGGCACCCTAAGGGCTGGTCTATTTGGCAGGAAGTTGAGCAATACATGCGGCGCGTGTATCAGCAAGAAGGTTACCTAGAAGTCAAAGCCCCCCAAATTTTGGATCGGGCGCTTTGGGAAAAATCGGGTCACTGGGAAAACTACAAAGAAAACATGTTCACGACCGAGTCAGAAAATCGTGCGTATGCATTAAAGCCGATGAACTGCCCAGGTCACGTCCAAATTTATAACTCTGGTTTGCATAGCTACCGGGAGTTGCCATTACGTTTTGGTGAGTTTGGTCAATGTCACCGCAATGAACCATCAGGTGCATTGCATGGTTTGATGCGGGTGCGTGGCTTTACCCAAGATGATGGTCATATTTTCTGTACCGAAGATCAGATTCAGTCTGAAGTGGCCAATTTTGATAAAGCAGTTCGTGCCGTATATCAAGATTTTGGCTTTACCGAAGTGGCCGTGAAGTTGGCTTTGCGTCCTGCAAAACGCGTTGGTGATGATGCCATTTGGGATAAAGCGGAAGCGGCACTGCGTGGCGCTTTGAAGGCTACCGGCCAAGAATGGGAAGAATTGCCGGGCGAAGGTGCTTTTTATGGTCCTAAGATTGAATATCACCTCAAAGACTCCATTGGACGTACTTGGCAGTGCGGCACCATTCAGGTAGATTTTTCAATGCCAGATCGTTTGGGCGCTGAATATGTAGCCGAAGACAATACCCGCAAGACCCCAGTCATGCTCCATCGGGCAATTGTGGGCTCTTTAGAGCGTTTTATTGGCATTTTGATCGAAAATCACGCTGGAAACATGCCAGTTTGGCTGGCTCCAACCCA
>CALQED020000110.1 GCA_943329505.2 Polynucleobacter meluiroseus
ATTGAGAGCCGTAATAGGCGGCAGCATCAGAAACTAAATCTGGATTGGCTACTGCGGAAGAATTCATACTTACTTTATCAGCGCCAGCATTGAGTAAGCGGCGCACGTCAGCAACTGCGCGCACCCCACCACCGACTGTCAGCGGAATAAAAACTTGTGATGCCACATCTTCAATGATGTGCAAAATCAGATCGCGCCCATCGGATGTTGCAGTGATATCGAGAAAAGTGAGCTCATCAGCACCTTGAGTGTCATAACGCTTGGCAATTTCGACAGGATCGCCTGCATCGCGCAAACCAACAAAGTTCACCCCTTTAACAACGCGCCCTGCTGTGACATCTAAACAAGGAATAATTCTTTTGGTTAACACTAGATAATTTTCTTTTTGTATTTGAGTGTTAATTCATCTGCATATTTTTGAGCGGCGGCTAAATCCAGATCACCTGCATAAATTGAGCGCCCGGCGATCACGCCCATGACACCCTCTTCTTCAGCCTTACAGAGCGCCTCAATATCTTGGTTATTAGAAAGTCCGCCACTTGCAATCACTGGAATACGAATCGCTTGAGCTAACTTAATCGTGGCATCAATGTTGACACCTTTGAGCATGCCATCACGACCAATATCGGTATAGATAATGGCTTCTACACCCCAATCCTCAAACTTCTTAGCCAGGTCAATGACTTCATGGCCAGTAATCTTGCTCCAACCATCAGTGGCTACCTTGCCATCCCGTGCATCCAGACCAACCATCACATGGCCAGGAAATGCAGTGCAGGCATCCTGAACAAAACCAGGATTTTTGACAGCAGCAGTACCGATAATGACTGTACTAATACCGTCATCCAACAAACGCTCAATCGTTTCTAAATCACGAATGCCGCCGCCAAGTTGAACCGGAATCTCATTTCCCACTGCTTTCAGAATAGATTTAATGGCTGACTCATTTTTGAGTTTTCCAGCAAATGCGCCATTGAGATCAACCAAATGCAAACGTCGTGCGCCCTTGCTAATCCAATGCGCAGCCATCGCTCCTGGGTCTTCAGAAAACACCGTGGCTTTGTCCATATCACCTTGTTCAAGTCGAACGCAGTGGCCGTCTTTAAGATCAATTGCGGGAATGAGCAGCATAGTGAGACGTTAGAAAATAATTAAGGTTGCCAAGAAACAAAATTTTGATAAAGCTTTAATCCGTATTCTGCACTTTTTTCTGGATGAAATTGCGTTGCGAAAATATTATCTCTTGCAACGGCAGAAGTAAACCAATCGCCGTATTGAGTAGATCCGGCAGAATCTTCATTACGCTGCGGTACAACATAGTAGCTATGTACAAAATAGAAGCTGGTGAGATCAGGAATGCCTTTCCAGAGAGGATGCTGCTGATCCTGACGAACCTGGTTCCAACCCATATGGGGAACCTTATAAGCTGACCCATCGGCCTGTTTTTTACCGTTTAAATCAAAGCGGCGTACTTCCCCTGGTATCAGCCCCAAACAAGGGGTCCATTGCTCATTGGCGCGAACCTCTGCACTCCTATCAAACAGCATTTGCTGACCGACACAGACACCCAATAAAGGTTTATTTTTAGAAGCCACGAGCAGCGCCTCTAAAAGACCTGATTCCTGAAGATGTTTCATGCAATCGGGCATGGCACCTTGACCGGGCAATACCACACGATCAGCTGAGTGAATTTCTTCGGGTTTGTGGGCAATGAATACATTGTCATCGGGTGCAACATGATGAAATGCCTGATACACGGAACGCAGATTGCCCATTCCATAATCAACGATCGCAATAGTCTGCGCCAAAATTTAGCCTATCTTTGCTGTGATCTAACGGGCAACTAGAAGTATCTAGATTAGAGACTGCCTTTGGTTGAGGGAACCGTACCAGATGCACGTGGATCAATTGCCAACGCCATGCGTAATGCACGGCCAAAGGCTTTGAAAACGGTTTCGATCTGGTGGTGCGCATTGATGCCGCGTAAATTATCGATGTGCAAAGTCACGCCCGCGTGGTTTACAAAACCACGGAAGAACTCAATGCTCAGATCAACATCAAAGTCACCGACACGAGCGCGAGTAAATGGAACATTGAATTCCAAGCCTGGACGGCCAGAAAAATCAATTACTACACGAGATAAGGTTTCATCCAAAGGCACATAGGAGTGACCATAACGAGTAATACCTGCTTTATCGCCCACTGCTTTTGCAAAAGCTTGGCCCAAGGTAATACCTACATCCTCAACGGTGTGGTGATCATCAATATGGGTGTCACCTTTTGCGACCACCTTTAGGTCAATCATGCCGTGACGGGCAATTTGATCGAGCATATGGTCTAGAAAAGGGACCCCTGAGGCTAGCTCAGCCTTACCAGAACCATCTAAATTGATGGAAATTTGAATTTTGGTTTCCGAAGTATCTCGGGTAACGTCGGCTTGCCGCATGCTTCATTGCGCCGCGAGGCGAAGTGTTGATTGAAGCCTCATAATATCATTCCTAGAAGATATATAAATGCTGAAATTACATTTGCTTCTTTTTGATTATTTCTGATTTTTGACCTGAGTACCCTCATGAGCCGTTTTTGGAGCCCTGTTGTTCACACTTTGACCCCATATGTTCCTGGGGAGCAGCCACAAATGCAGCGGCTGGTTAAGCTCAATACCAATGAGAGCCCTTATGGGCCTTCGCCGAAGGCGCTTGCGGCAATGAGTAGCCAAACGAATGATGACTTACGGCTCTACCCAGATCCAGAGGGGGTGGCTCTAAAACAAGCTATTGCTCAATTACATGGTCTAAACCCAAACCAAGTATTTTTAGGAAACGGCTCTGACGAGGTTCTAGCCCACGTTTTTGCGGGATTACTGAAACAAAACAAGCCTGTTCATTTTCCAGATATCACCTATAGTTTTTATCCGGTCTACTGCAAGCTTTTTAGCATCGATTACAAAACTATACCGCTGGGAAAAGATTTCGAAATCAATACCAGCGACTACAACATACCTAACGGTGGCATTATTTTTCCAAATCCCAATGCTCCGACCGGCAGATCAATTGCTCGCTCAGAAATTGAAAAACTGTTAGCAAACAATAAAGATTCCGTAGTCGTGATTGATGAAGCCTACGTAGACTATGGGACCGAATCTTGCATACCCCTATTGCGTGGTAGCAGCTGCCCAGAAAATCTTTTAGTGGTGCACACACTTTCTAAATCTAGGGCGCTGGCAGGGCTGCGTGTTGGCTTTGCGGTCGGCCATCCCGCTCTGATTGAAGGCCTAGAGCGCGTTAAAAATAGCTTTAACTCATACCCCTTAGGCCGCCTTGCCCAAGTGGGTGCTGTTGCCGCAATTGAGGATCAAGCGCACCTGGAGAAAACGAGCGCCAAGGTTATCCAGACACGCAATAAGTTAATTGAACAATTGAATGCCTTAGGTTTTGACACATTACCTTCAACTGCAAACTTTATTTTTACTCGTCATCCAAAGTATGCTGGCGCCAAACTCTATCAAGCTCTGCGAGATCGGGGAATTATCGTGCGTCACTTCAAGTCTCCACGCGTTGAAGAATTCTTGCGCATTACGATTGGCACAGATGAACAAAGCGGCGAACTCGTCACCGCTTTAAAAGAAATACTGACTTAACTCAGTTTTTATTTAATTCGAGTTACTTTTTCAGACGCATCTCAGCAGCGCGTGCATGCGCTTGCAGGCCTTCACCATGAGCTAGTGTACTGGCTACTACACCCAAAGTTTGTGCGCCAGCCTCACTCACTTCAATCATGCTTGAACGCTTAATGAAGTCATAGACACCTAACGGGGAAGAGAAGCGTGCGGTTCTGGCTGTAGGCAAAACATGGTTTGGTCCGGCGCAATAGTCGCCGAGCGATTCACTAGTGTAGTTACCCATAAAGATGGCGCCAGCATGACGAATCTGTTCAGCCCACTTGCGTGGCTCTGCAGCACAAATTTCTAAGTGCTCCGCTGCAATCGCATTGGCAATTTCGCAGGCTTCATTCATGTCTTTAACCTGAATCAGAAGCGCGCGGTTTGTTAAAGAGGTTTCAATCACCTTTGCTCTTGGCATCTCCGGTAGCAACTTGTTGATACTTGCCTGCACTTGCTCGATAAACGCTTCATCTGGACACAACAAAATCGATTGCGCCTGCTCATCATGCTCAGCCTGTGAGAATAAATCCATGGCAACCCAATCCGGGTTACTAGACCCATCACACAAGACCAAAATCTCCGAAGGGCCAGCAATCATATCGATACCAACCGTACCAAAGACTCTGCGTTTTGCAGCAGCAACATAGGCATTACCTGGACCAACAATTTTATCTACTGATGGGATAGTCTTTGTGCCAAAAGCCAAAGCGCCAACCGCCTGAGCCCCACCAATGGTGAAAACGCGATCTACTCCAGCTAAGTGAGCCGCTGCTAATACCAAAGGATTGCGCGCGCCATCAGGCGTAGGCACCACCATGATGACCTCTGCCACGCCTGCGACCTTTGCAGGAATTGCATTCATCAACACAGAGGATGGATAAGCAGCTTTGCCACCTGGCACATATATGCCGACACGATCTAAAGGCGTTACTTTTTGACCAAGACGCGTACCATCAGCCTCTTCATACTCCCAAGAGTGGCAACCTGCTTCAATCTTTTGTTTCTCGTGATATGCGCGGATTCTTTTCGCGGCAGTATCTAAAGCATTCTTTTGCTCTGCAGGCAATGTGTTGTAGGCTTGCTCTAAAGCTTGCTGAGGAATTTCTAATTCCGAAACCTGTGAGACATTTAAGCGATCAAATTGCTGAGTGAAGTTAAGAACAGCAGCATCCCCCTGCTCTTTGACTGCTGCCAAAATTTTGACTACGGCAGCATCAATAGCCTCATCATCAGCCATGGGTAAAGAAAGGCTCGATAGCAGGGTTTCTCTAAAACCCGCATCCTGGCTATTAAGACGTTTCACTTTGATTGGCACAGGCATGTAATGAGGATTACTTCAACAACTCAAAAATGGGCTGCAGCTGTGCACGCTTGCGTTTGTAGGAAGCTTGATTGACTACTAACCGAGCACTGATGTCAGCAATGGGCTCAACTTCAACTAAACCGTTTGCCTTCAGCGTATTGCCCGTTGACACTAAATCCACAATCGCATCTGCCAAGCCTACTAAAGGAGCAAGCTCCATAGAACCATAGAGCTGAATCGTATCAATATGTACGCCTTTGTTGGCAAAGTGATCGCGTGCACAATTGACATACTTGGTTGCTACTTTTAAGCGCGAACC
>CALQED020000111.1 GCA_943329505.2 Polynucleobacter meluiroseus
GGTAGTCATGTGAGCTGTTAAGTTCACTGAACCGAGGTTACATACAGCGATTTCGCTTTCATTGGTATTGAGGGTGATCTCAGTACACAAGTTAGAAGAGTGAACTACGCCAATATGTTGCTGTGGGCTACGGATATTGCAAGGATCTTTGAAAGTAATCCATGGGTGGCCAGTTTCAAATAACATGCCGAGCATCTTGCGCCACAATTGCTGCGCAGGGATTCTGCGGAATGGCTTCAATTCGCCACGATCTGCTTTTTGCTCATAGGCAACATAAGCCTCTTCAAATGCTTTACCAAACTTATCATGCAAGTCAGGAGTATTTGATGGTGAGAACAAAGTCCAGTCGCCATTTTCCATCACACGCTTCATGAACAGATCAGGAATCCAGTTAGAAGTATTCATATCGTGAGTACGGCGGCGATCATCACCGGTGTTCTTACGCAATTCCAAGAACTCTTCAATATCTAAGTGCCAGGTTTCCAAATAGGCGCAAACCGCACCCTTACGCTTACCACCCTGGTTCACAGCAACTGCAGTATCGTTGACTACCTTCAGGAATGGCACAACACCTTGTGATTTACCGTTAGTACCTTTGATATGACTACCCAAAGCACGAACGTTAGTCCAGTCATTACCTAATCCGCCAGCAAACTTAGACAACAAGGCATTTTCTTTTAATGCTTCGTAGATACCATCAAGATCATCTTCAACAGTCGTTAAGTAGCAGCTAGAGAGCTGTGGACGTGTAGTAGCTGAATTGAACAAAGTTGGGGTGCTGGACATGAAATCAAATGTAGAGAGGATTTCATAGAACTCAATGGCACGGCGCTCACGGTCTAATTCATTCATGGATAGACCCATTGCTACGCGCATAAAGAAAGCCTGTGGCATTTCAATACGACGATCTTCAATGTGCAAGAAATAGCGGTCATACAAAGTTTGCAGACCAAGATAGTTGAACTGAAGATCACGACTAGCGTTCAATGCAGCTGCCAATCTTGGCAAATCAAAGTCACGCATCCGTGGGTCTAACAATTCCGCAGAAATGCCCTCTTGGATATACTTGGCAAAATAAGTACCGTACTCAGCTTGCATGTCACCTTGCAATACTTCTTTACCCAAGATCTCCTTGCGAATCACGTGCATCAAAATACGCGCTGTTGCTTGGCTATACGCAGGATCTTTTTCAATCAACGTACGCGATGCCAAGATGGCAGAGTCATAAACCTGAGCCATCGGCACGCCATCATACAAATTCTTGATCGTTTCGGTAATGATGGGGCTTGCATCAATATGATTACCTAAGCCTTCACACGCAGCTTCAATCACTGTGCGCAAGGCGCCCATATCCAACCACTTCTCAACGCCATCATCTGTCACCTTAATACCTGACTCGCCAACTTGATTAGCAGTTTGAGTATCTTGTGAAGCTTCTTGTTGGGCAGCTCGCTCCTGATTGCGCTTTTCACGATAAAGGACATAGGCACGAGCAACGTTATGCTCGCCACTACGCATTAAGGCCAATTCAACTTGATCTTGAATATCTTCAATATGGAAAGTACCGCCGTTAGGACGACTCCGCAACAAAGCGCGCACTACCGCATGCGTCAGTTGCTCTACCTGTTCGCGCACACGGGCGGATGCAGCGCCTTGGCCACCATTAACTGCTAAAAATGCTTTTGTTACTGCGATCGCGATTTTAGATGGCTCAAAAGCAACTACTGAGCCATTACGACGAATAATTTTGTAGTCAGATAACTGCGTTGCCTGAGCACCACCAACACCACCAGCCACAAAGCTAGCGGAAGGGGTCTGATTCATAGACCCCACAGGACTCATTCCTGGGTTATTTTCTCCAGGTGTTTGGCCTGCTGTCTGTGGATTTGCGTATGTCATGTTGCTCCTGCGTATATATATAGTTATTTGGACAAAATATCGTTAAAAAACAAAGGGGTATTGCTGGATTCAAACACTACATGTAGTGTCTCGAAGGGAGTTAGGCACTAAGTATAGGGAATTATTTAGTCTTTGGTAAGCTATTTCTACTAAAAAATCATAAGTATTTTTACTAAGTAATCCAGTGTTTTGAGACCCATTATGGTGAATAGATTCCAGCCCTTTTTAGTTAAAGGCTAGAAAAGTAAGCGTACGCTTACATACAAAAATCAGACTAGCGAGAAGCAACCCCATAAGGGAGATTTTTTGCAGCGATGCCTGTCTCTTTTTGGAACTTTTTCCATTCAAAATAGATTCCAGGATCCGTTTTTCTGTCGGGGGCAATGTCACTATGTCCAGCAAACTGAAGATTGGGGTAGCTTGCAGCTAATTTTTTTACGAGAACTGCCAAAGTCTCGTATTGCGACTCTTCAAATGCGGATTCTCCGTCACCCTCAAGCTCAATGCCAATCGAAAAATCGTTGCATTGCTGTCTTCCCATAAAAGAGGAAACACCGGCGTGCCAAGCTTTGTTTTGGGTAGATACGAACTGGATCAACTCACCTGAGCGAGCGATCAAAAAATGGCTAGATACTTTCTGACTAGCAATCTCGGCAAAGTAGGGGTGTGAATAAATGTCTAGCGTATTTTGAAAAAAATCTACGATGTAATGGCTAGTGTTCTTATTTTTAAACTCCCCGGGCGGCAAGCTAATGTGATGGATCACCGCAAGGTCTAATGGAATATTTTCGGGTCTCACATCTTGATTTGGTGAAATGCGCCACTTGGCAGAACCAATCCATCCCTGTCTATCAAGCGCATGAAGATGTTCTGAAGAGCAATAAAAGCGTTTTTCATACGTCATTGCTTCTGACTTGGGAAGATGAACATTGCAATACTGACAGGAGACCATCGTCTCTGGCTCCATAGACTCTGGATCCTTGTCAGAGCTGGGTTTGGCGGCGTTTCTTTGGTTGAATTTAATTTGTTTTTTACCCTTTAGCCAAAGGTAAAAAAGGTACGCGCCCACCAATAATAGAAGCCATTTAAACAATGCTTATGCTCTCTGAAGAATCACTTCCAATACGAAACGACTGCCTACGTAAGCAAGCAATAAAACAACATAAGCACTCAAGACCCAACGAATTGCTGCTCTACCTCTGAGTCCCACTCTCCAGCGAGCAATCATTAAGCCGCCAAATAGCAACCAAGACACAAGCGCAAAAATTGTTTTGTGATCCCATACAAAGGGTTTGCCGAACAAGGTTTGGGAGAACAGTAAACCCGAAAAAACCGTTAAGGTCAGCAATGCAAAACCCACGTAAATCAAATTGAATAAAAGACTTTCAATTGTCATTAAAGGCGGTAGATCATCAAGCCAAAAAGCCAAGCGACTGTTGGGCAGAATGCCAAGCTGTTGATGTAAGGCACGGTCATATGCACTCATTAACATGGCTTGCATTGCCGCGAGACTTAATAAACCCACCGAAACCGTTGCCACAATAAAGTGTGCTTTGAACCAAGGATCTGAAACAGCCTCCGGAGAAAGCAGAGTGCCGGGAAAAAATAGTGGCAGCAGGGAACAAAATAAAGCGAATAGGATCGACATCCAAAGCAAGCTGGCAATAGGCAAAAACCAAGACTGAAACCAGTAGAACGCAAGGCCTACCCAGGCTATCAGAGATAAATCTTGAGCAAAACCAAATACAAAGCCTTGTGCTGTAAATACAGAATCATGAATCTCAATACCGTGAGCTACCAGCAACACAAATATCAGCGCCCTCACCAATACAGATGACTGGGTCGATTGACCTTTCCCCCGCTTATATCCTAAGCCTAAAAAGATCAAAAGCATCAAATAAAACAAAGGGATGAGAGCGTCGAAACTGAAGTAATCTAAAATGTCCATCATCAAAGTCTAATCGATAAATGCTACAAAACCTCACCGACCGCCTATCTCGCGTTGTTAAAACCATGCGGGGACAAGCCCGCCTCACGGAAGAGAACACCGCAGAAATGCTACGGGAGATCCGTTTAGCCTTATTAGAGGCCGACGTAGCCCTCCCAGTTGTTAAATCTCTCCTAGAACAGATCAAATTTAAAGCCCTTGGCGAGGAAGTGGTTGGTAGCTTAAGTCCTGGTCAGGCATTGGTTGGGGTGGTCCAACGTGAGCTGGCCCAAGTCATGGGAGGCGATGCCAAGGACAGTGGCGAGCTCAATTTAGCTACTCAGCCCCCAGCTGTGATTTTGATGGCTGGTTTACAAGGCGCCGGTAAAACGACCTCGGTTGGAAAGTTAGCTAAATGGCTACAAGAAAAAAAGAAAAAGAAAGTCCTTACGGTATCTTGCGACGTGTATCGCCCTGCTGCTATTGAACAGCTTGAAACCGTTACCAAACAAGTTGGGGCTGAGTTTTTTCCTAGCAACATTCATCAAAAACCCAACGATATTGCGACTGCCGCATTAGATTGGGCGCGTCGCCATTATTTTGATGTCGTTATTGTTGATACCGCAGGACGCCTAGGTATTGATGAAGCACTCATGCAAGAAATTCAAACTTTGCACGCCAACTTAAATCCCATTGAAACATTATTTGTGGTTGATGCGATGCTGGGTCAAGATGCTGTCAACACTGCTAAAGCATTCCATGAGGCGTTGCCGCTGACTGGTGTCATTCTGACTAAACTTGATGGTGACTCCCGTGGTGGTGCCGCCCTTTCTGTGCGCCAAGTGACCGGTGTGCCGCTCAAATTTATCGGCGTGGCAGAGAAGATGGATGGTCTAGAAGCCTTTGATGCAGAGCGTATGGCTAACCGCATCTTGGGTATGGGTGACATTCTTGCCTTGGTCGAACAAGCCCAACAACATGTTGATGTTGCCAAGGCAGAAAAGCTCGCTAGCAAGATTTCTAAAGGCGGATTTGATCTTGAGGATTTTCGTGATCAACTTCTACAAATGCAAAAGATGGGCGGGATGGCTAGCTTGATGGATAAGCTCCCAAGCCAAATGGCTCAAGCAGCCTCCAAAACCAATCTCAGTAACGCAGATAAACAAACTCAGCGCATGCGTGGAATTATCGACAGCATGACTCCTCGGGAACGTAGCAAACCCGAATTACTGAAAGCGAGTCGCAAACGTCGCATCGCTGCAGGTGCTGGTGTAGAAGTTCAAGAAGTCAATCGTTTGCTTGCTCAGTTTGAACAAATGCAAACGATGATGAAGCAATTCAAGGGTGGAAAAATGGCCCGCGCGATGGCAGGTATGGCTGCCAAAGGAGCCGCCAAAGGGATAGGCGGACTCTTTAAGAGATAGTTAATTAACTAAA
>CALQED020000112.1 GCA_943329505.2 Polynucleobacter meluiroseus
AAGATGGACTTGATCAAGTACAGTACTTTGTAGGCTTAAATAATTTCCTTACGATTGTTCAATACAACCGCAGCTACTTTTATGCGCAAAGTGTTGCAGAGTTTGCAGAAGCCTTAGGCTACAAAAACCAAAGGCCAAGAAATCACACGCGAAGAAAAAGCCTAAAACGAATTCAGTGAATTAAGCTGGAAACACGCCAGTAGATAAGTAGCGATCACCGCGATCACAGACAATGAAGACGATAGTTGCATTTTCTACTTGACGGGCAATGCGCAATGCTACGACCAGCGCTCCGCCGGCAGAGATGCCGCAAAAGATCCCCTCTTCTACTGCCAAGCGTCTTGCCATATCTTCAGCATCTGCTTGTGTCACATACTCAATACGATCAACCCGATCGCCCTGATAAATTTTGGGTAAATACTCTGGCGCCCACTTACGAATGCCTGGTATCTGCGAGCCCTCTTCAGGTTGCGCTCCAATAATCTGAATAGCAGGGTTCATCGATTTAAGATAAGTGGACACCCCAGTAATCGTACCCGTGGTACCCATAGCAGAAACAAAGTGGGTCACCTGTCCATCGGTATCACGCCAAATCTCTGGGCCAGTGGTTTCAATATGTGCTCTTGGATTATCTGGATTTGCAAATTGATCAAGCAATCTACCGCGACCTTCACGCTGAAGTTGCAAGGCGTAATCTCTAGCAAACTCCATACCACCGGATGCTGCAGTCAAAATAAGTTCTGCGCCATAAGCTGCCATACTCTGGCGGCGCTCAATGCTTTGATTCTCAGGCATGACCAAAACCATCTTGTAGCCTAGCATGGCAGCAGTCATTGCTAAAGCGATACCGGTATTGCCACTGGTTGCCTCAATCAAGGTATCACCAGGGTGAATTTCGCCACGCTCTTGTGCGCGCATGATCATCGACAGCGCAGGTCGGTCTTTGACCGACCCGGCTGGATTATTGCCTTCCAACTTACCTAAGATCACATTGTGACGATTCTCGTTTTCTAAACCAGGAATACGCTGTAAGCGCACCAATGGGGTGTTGCCTACAGTTTGTGAAATTGTCAGGTAAGAAGGTTTACTCATGAGCTCATTTTAGCCATAAGCAAACCTAAACACTGAAGGGTTTAATTTCGGCGATGTGGCGTCGCACGCTCCGGCTGATTGCGATTACCAGCTTGATGCCGCGAATTACGCCTGCTAGAGGCTCCACCCTCCTTCTTGGTGCGCCCATGAGGCTCCCGAAAAGAGCTTGGCGCCTCTATGGTCAAGCCGTTATCCACCATCTTTTCAACAGATTTCATCCCAATACCACGGACCCGCTTTTGTAGATCATTCGCATCTTGAAAATGACCACCATCCAAACGCTCTGTAATGATGGTTTTAGCTTTCGATGGGCCAATCCCTTTAATGCTCTCTAATTCAGACTGTGTTGCTGTATTGACATTGATAGGTGAGGCTTGAGCATAGCCCAAAGAAGACAATACCAGCACTGCAGTAACCAAAGCGTTTCTCATGAAACCCGTACTTCTCATATTCAAATTTTTTGTCATACATTCTCCGTAGTAAATAAAAAATCCACAGACACCTTGTGTATGTGGATCGTTTAAAACGAAGAAAAGAATATTTTGTTGACCTTATTATCAGTATTACAACTAAAGCAGTAATGGCTGATACTGATTATTGACTGAGGATAAATTGCGCAACGCGTTTAATTAACTCTGGTTCAGTCTGATTAAAGCCATGATAGGCAAAAGATTCGCAAACATTACCTTCGCTCACCCCGCCCTCAATCATCTCGAGCTTTGCAATGAATTTGGCTTGTCTACCATCAATGATTCTTTTTGTTGCCGATACTGGGGTTCCCAAACAAGCATCTTCAAGATGATGAATACCGAGTACAGGAAGCGTGAAGCTATCATTGAGCGATGCAGTTCTGATTGTGCCGGCTATGATGATGCCCGCCAATTGCTTGGACTGATCACTCGATTGATTTGCAAAATAGGTAGCCGTTGAAGTTCCCATACTGTGGCCAAAAATCCAAATCGGCAGCCTGGTTTTATTTTTGTAATAACTAACTACCTCACCGACCCTATCCATATGATCTTGTCGCTCTCGGAGGTTACCTCTTCGCAAATCACCTAGGTCATAAGGCGTATCCACCAAAACCGCATCAATCTGATATTGGGACCAAAGATTGAGAGATCGCACAAATGTATGCCTACTTTTAACAGCTCCCTCATCTGAAATAGAGGCTCTACCACCACCGCCGGGAAAAAGTAAAACGACTGCACGTGGTTTGGAAACTGGGACTAATAAAGTTCTAGTAGAGGCCTCGTCATGATGGGCAACATCAAAAACTTGGGCAGTTACTAGGAAAGGCATAAAACAAAGAGCTACTACTAGATAGGCCCGCAACACAATAAATTATTGACTATCTAGAGGATTAGCTAAAAATCCTGTATTGGCTTCTAACCACTCAACATAGCGACTGACACCCTGCTCAACAGTTAAGAAGGATTCTTGGTAACCGGCAGCACGCAGTTTTGTGAGATCCGCTTGAGTAAAACACTGGTATTTACCTCTGAGCGCATCCGGAAACGGAATGTACTCAATCGCTTTTTCTTTCACTAATTCTTGCAGGCTTGCTGGTTGTACTTTATCGAGCCTACGCATAGCATTTGCAACAGCATGAGCCACATCATTAAAGGGTTGAGCGCGCCCACTACCTAAATTGAAGATGCCGCTTATTTCTGGGTGATCTAAGAAGAAGAGATTGACTTTGACAACATCTTCCACGGATACAAAGTCACGACTCTGCTCGCCTGCACCATAGCCACCATACTCTCCAAAGAGTTTGACATGGCCATTAGCCTTGTACTGGTGATATTGATGAAAGGCGACTGATGCCATACGTCCCTTATGGGATTCACGTGGCCCATAGACATTGAAGTAACGAAAGCCCACCACTTGCGCTGTATTGGCTTTTTCATCAAAGCGCTTGCGCATCACTTGATCGAATAAGAATTTAGAGTAGCCGTAGATATTGAGAGGCTTCTCATGTTCGCGACTTTCAATAAACACATCAGACCCACCATAAGTCGCAGCGGATGAAGCGTACAAGAGTTGAACTTTTTGGGCCGTACAGATATCTAGCAAATCCATCGTGTAACGATAGTTATTTGCCATCATGAAAATACCGTCCGTCTCCATCGTGTCAGAGCATGCACCCTCATGAAACACCGCCTTGACCTTGCCAAAACGACCACTTCTAAAGGCCTCTAGAAATTCATCTTTATCGAGGTAGTCAGTGATGTCCAGATCAGCTAAGTTACGATATTTATCAGCAGGACGTAAGTCATCGACTGCGATAATATTTTTCTCGCCACGGGCATTAAGCGCTTGAACAATATTGGCGCCAATAAAACCAGCAGCGCCAGTTACGATAATAGTCACTGTAATTCCTCCGAAGTAACGGTGGCAGTTCCCAACTTACCAACCACAATACCACCAGCGCGATTAGCCAATGCCATAGCCTTTTCTAGTGGCCACTTAGCAGCCAGAGCGACTGCAAGGGTTGCAATGACAGTATCGCCCGCTCCTGATACGTCAAACACTTCTCTTGCCTGCGCTTTCACGTGGCTGACACCTGCTTCGGTATATAAACTCATACCCTCTTCAGAACGGGTAAGTAAGAGGGCCTGCAAATCAAGTGATTTTCTGAGGTCTTGTGCTCTGCGCGTAAGATCTTCTTCGCTATTCCATTGACCTACTACTTGCCTTAACTCACTCCGATTTGGAGTTAACACAGTAGCACCCCGATATTTTTCGTAATCCTCACCCTTGGGATCAACCAAAATCATTTTGTTTTGTGCTTTAGCTTGCTCAATCATGTGGGCAACTTGACCTAAAGCCCCTTTGCCATAATCAGAGAGCACCACAACATCTGCAGAGCCAACCAACTTCTCAAAACGCTCTAACTTATGCGCCAAGGCTTTTTCACTTGGTGCCTCTTCAAAATCCAAGCGAATGAGTTGCTGCTGGCGTGCAATCACACGCAACTTCACAATGGTTGGTACGGCTGCATCAATTTCCAACTGACTATCCACTCCGCCGGACTTGAGTAAATCCATGACGCGTTGGCCTGGCTCATCTTTACCAACAATTCCGAGTATGGTTGTTTGAGCACCAAGGGCGGCAACGTTACGAGCAACGTTTGCAGCACCGCCCAAGCGCTCATCAATCTTGCCCACTTGTACTACTGGTACAGGCGCCTCAGGAGAAATACGATGCGTATCACCAAACCAATAGCGATCAAGCATCACATCACCGACTACTAGTAGACGTGCCTGAGAGAATTGTTCGCGATTGGCTTTTTCCATTTGAGTATTGTTTATTTTTCAGGTTCTATTTCTATATGGGTTAATTATGTCGCCCAATGCCATAGTACTCAATACCACTCTCTTGCATAGCTTGTGGCTCATAGAGATTGCGACCATCAAAAATAATTGGGTGTACTAGCTTTTGCTTTACTGCATCAAAATCTGGGCTACGGAAGGCCTTCCACTCGGTCACAATCACTAGTGCATCACAGCCATCTAAAGCGGCCATGGGGTCAGCAACCATGGTTACCTTCTTCAGACCCTCTGGATTGCCTTTGAAATCCAAATCTAAGCAATGCTTTGCTTCGACCATCGCTACTGGGTCATACGCTACCACGCTGGCACCACGCTTGACCAATTCCTGAATGATGACCCGACTAGGAGCTTCACGCATGTCATCTGTGTTGGGCTTAAAAGCTAAACCCCATAGAGCAAATTTCATCTTGGAGAGATCTTTACCAAAACGCTTTTCAATTTTCTCCACCAAGACATATTTTTGAATCTCATTTACCGCCTCAACTGCATCGAGAATCTTTAGATCGCGGCCATGCTCTTTTGCAGTTTTAGATAAAGCTGAGACATCTTTCGGGAAGCACGATCCACCGTAACCAGTGCCTGGATATAAGAAACCAAAACCAATGCGTGAATCTGAGCCAATTCCTTGACGGACTGCTTCAATATCTGCACCAACGAGATCAGCAAGATTAGCCAATTCATTCATAAACGAGATACGAGTAGCTAACATTGCATTAGCAGCGTACTTCGTTAATTCTGCACTTTTAACATCCATGTAATAAGTACGTTCATGGTGACGGTTAAAAGGAGCATAGAGTCTGCGCATTTGCTCCTTAGCGC
>CALQED020000113.1 GCA_943329505.2 Polynucleobacter meluiroseus
CCCGTATTCCACCCGCAGTCCATTTACAGACGATTGGTCCGGAAGAGGCTGGTCAGCGTTTGGATAACTATCTACTGCGTTGGGCTAAAGGGGTCCCTAAAAGCCATGTTTACCGAATTATTCGCTCAGGGGAAGTCCGAGTAAATAAAAAGCGGGCAGAGCCAACTACCCGTCTAATTGAGGGCGATGTCGTGCGCTTGCCCCCCGTCCGCATTGCTGAGCCTGCACAAATGGCAGCAGTCAATACCGCCCAGACAAAATCTCGGGCTCAAGGTTACTCCGACAAAATGCCGATTTTGTTTGAAGACGATGCCTTATTAATCGTCGATAAGCCAGCGGGTCTTGCTGTACATGGTGGATCCGGAATTGCCTTGGGAGTGATTGAGACTTTGCGTATCACTCGCCCCGAACTCAAATTCTTAGAATTGGTTCATCGCTTAGATCGTGATACTTCCGGAGTATTGCTGCTGGCTAAGAAGCGTAGCGCCTTGGTGGAGCTACATCGCCAAATTCGTGAAGGCCAAACTGACAAGCGCTATTACCTACTTGCCCATGGGGAAATCAAACAGGGTACGCAGGTCATGCAACTGAAATATCCGCTGCATAAATATCTCTTGGCTAATGGTGAGCGTCGGGTCCGAGTCGATCCAGAGGGGCTGCCAAGTCATACTGCTTTACGTGTCAGTAAAATAATGAGGCGTGAGGATGTGGCCATTACTTTGGCTGAGGCACAATTAAAAACGGGCCGTACTCATCAAATCCGTGTGCATCTCCAAAAGTTAGGCCATGCTATTTTGGGAGATGACAAGTATGGTTTTGAAGATCAAGATAAATTCATTAAATCTAAAAGACTTTACTTACATGCCCATTTGGCTGGTTTTACCCATCCCCGTACAGGCGAGAAGATGCGCATTGAGTCGCCCCTGCCGCTTGAGTTTGGGGCCATGATGAACAATTTTGAACCAGCTCAAGATGCCTGAAAAGAACACGCCAGATCGCCGTTATGACCTGATTGTCTGGGATTGGGATGGAACCATCATGGACTCGACGCCAACGATTGTGCATTGCATACAGCAGGCCTGTCGCGATTTAGGATTTAAAGCCCCCGATGACACTTTGGCCAGCTCAGTCATTGGTTTAGGCATTCATGATTCATTACGTCGCGCAGTTCCCTGGATAGAGCCTATTCATTTTCAGAAACTCACAGACCGTTTTCGATATCACTATTTAGCAAAAGATCATGAGCTCGATTTATTTGTTGGTATTCGTGAGCTCTTGGAAAAATTACGAGCAGATCAATACCTTCTCGGTATTGCCACTGGGAAATCTCGTGTTGGTCTTGACCGCTCTCTTGGGCATCATCAGATTGGTCATCTCTTTCATGAAACCAGAACGGCTGACCAATCTTTTTCTAAGCCTCATCCGGGAATGTTGTTAGAGCTCTCTGATGTTACTCAGGTGCCAACCCGTCGTATGCTGATGATTGGGGATACCACCCATGATTTAGATATGGCTGCTAATGCTGGGGTAGATGCTGTAGCCGTTACTTATGGTGCCCATCCCTTAGACACCTTAAAAACATCACAGTCATTGGCGCATGTAGATGATGTGCCACAACTTGCTCAATGGTTGAAAGAAAACTTGTAATCTGAATTTGTAACTTAATACGAAATACTGAGGAATGAAGATGGAAAATAATCCAAATCCTAACTGGGAACGTCAAGCGCTTGAGCACTTGCTCTTGGAAAATTTAAAAGAGACCCGTAAGGCGCGGCGTTGGAAGGCGTTATTACGCATCCTTACTTTAGTCGTCATCGTAGCCGTACTCTTATCAGTGTTTGATTTTCATCTACCTGGGCGCGGGATGAGTACTGAAAAACATACTGCGATGGTCACACTAGAAGGCGAGATCTCATCAAGCTCGATGGCTAATGCCTTAGATATCAACTCTTCATTGGTTTCTGCTTTCGAGAATGAGAATAGTGCAGGCGTCATTCTTCGTATCAATAGCCCTGGTGGCTCACCAGTGCAGGCAGGAATGATGAATGATGAGATCCATCGTCTTCGTAAGCTGTATCCGAAGAAACCTTTTTATGTGGTGGTCGAGGATATTTGTGCATCGGGTGGCTACTATGTTGCAGTAGCTGCAGACCAAATCTTGGTAGATAAAGCCAGCTTGGTAGGCTCTATTGGGGTGATCATGGAGGGCTTTGGTTTTACCGGCTTGATGGATAAATTAGGCGTGACTCGTCGCATGATTACTGCGGGCTCTAACAAAGGTATGCTCGATCCATTTAGTAAAGAAGATCCAAAGCAGGTTGAAATGGTACGCGCCATGATTGACGAGATTCATCAGCAATTTATTGCGGTAGTGAAAGAAGGGCGTGGCACCCGCTTAAAAGATGTTCCTGAATTATTCTCTGGCCGTATTTGGAATGGTGAGCAGGCGGTGAAACTCGGCTTGGTAGATGGTTACGGCACAGTCGACTCAGTAGCACGCGATATTTTCAAAGCGCCTGATGTGCTGGACTACACCATGAAAGAAAACTTTGCAGAGCGTGTTGCCAAACGTTTTGGAGCAGAAGTTGGTACTGCTGCTGGTAAGGCTTTAGTGAAAGCGCCAGATCTAAAGTAATCAAACTTCAATGAAGTGAAAATTAGGCCAACAGTAGAAATACCGTTGGCCTATTTTGTAATGAGGCACAAGCAGCTTCATTGGGATAGCGTTTACGCCAATCTGCAATTGATAAGGTAGTGATCATTTCTGATTTCAGACTGAGATCAACACCCAGACACAATAAAGTTTGCGCTGCTAATGAATTGATGCAGGCCATCAGCATGGCGGTATTGCGATAAGGCGTCTCAATCCAAATTTGCGTTTGCTGAAATTTTCTTGATTCCACTTCTAATTGCTTTAGCTTGCTACTTCGCTCGTTCGTGTCATGAGGTAGGTAACCCTGAAAGGCAAAGTGCTGGCCATTCAGGCCGCTAGCCATCAGACCTAGCAAGATAGAGCTGGGCCCTACTAAGGGCTTCACCTGTGCGCCTAGCTTATGTGCTGCAAGAACAAGTTCGGCGCCAGGATCGGCAACGCCCGGCACACCAGCTTCAGACATCAGACCCATGTCATGGCCGGCAAGCAAAGGTTTTAATAAATCAGCAGGTTTTACCAAATCTCCATACTTTGCATTACGTGCTGCACCACGCCATTCACTCATTTGCATTTCTTGAATCGTGCAAGTGAGTGGCGATACAGCATCGACTGCTTTTAAAAATGCGCGAGCAGTTTTTGCGTCTTCCACAATCCAATGCTTGAGTTTGGCTGTGCAAGCAATGGTTTCACTTGGCAATACCCAAGGCAATTGCTCTGTCCGAGCATCATCACCTAAGGTATTGGGAATTAAATAGAGTGTGCCTAACTTTGACATGAATGATTTTCTATTGGTTTTTTAATTCTTGACTGGAATCATAAAACCAGCATCACGCAATAAACCCGTCAACGCAATGAGTGGCAAGCCAATGAGTGCAGTGGGATCATCACTCTTGATTGACTCCAAGAGACTAATGCCCAATCCTTCTGACTTAGCGCTACCCGCACAGTCATAAGGCTCCTCCGCAAGTAGATAGCGTTCTATTACTTCATCAGATAGTTTGCGAAAGCTCACTTCAGTCGGAATGCTCAAGGTGGTTTGTACAGCACCTTGCATTAAACACAATGCCGTATGAAAGGTCACTGTTTGACCCCGCATCAGTTGCAGTTGAGCCATTGCTCTTTCAAAATTACCGGGCTTACCAATCGCTGCGCCGCAGAGATCTGCCACTTGATCAGAGCCAATGACCCAAGCATGAGGATTTTGTTTGGCAACTGCAGCCGCTTTTGCCTGTGCAAGTCGGAGTGCTAACTCGAGCGTACTTTCACCGGTGAGGGGTGTTTCATCCACTTTTGGGGAAATAACTTCAAAGGGAATGCGCAGGCGTTCTAAAAGTTCGCGACGATACACCGAGGTAGATGCCAAGATCAGCGGCGCGATTTGGGGCGAATTTGCAGATGTTTTCGTTGAATTACTCATTGCTGCTGACTTTCAAAGTTGCCTTGATTTAGACTGATGTCATGAATCGTAATCAAGTTTTACCTCAAGTCCAGTTATCAAATGATCCTAACGCATTGAAGAGGGTAGATTTTTGCGCTCCACAATCCTACCAAGGCGCTGGATTTTTAAGTATTTCCAGCCTCCCTAGGGTGGCTGAGGAGGCATCTAAGCTGGTTTCAGGGGATGGTTTTCATTGGGATGTAGAGACCCATTTTGAGCAATCTCCCGGCAGCGAAGCTCGTCAAATCCTGGAATTGGGGCTAAAAGGACGTCTTCACCTAGTTTGCCAGCGCTGTTTACAGGATTGCGCAGTGGATTTAGATGAAAAGCGGCGATTTGTCTTGGTTGACTCTGAGTTTGAGGCAGATGATTACCCTTTAGAGGACGATGAGCAGGAGCCTTTGGTGGCTAGTCAGCAATTTAACCTGCTAGAAACCATTGAGGATGAGGTTTTGCTCTCTATTCCCCTGATTCCAAAGCACCCAGACGGCTTCTGTGAGCCCCATGCCTCTGTTTTTAGGGGTGAGGAGGGTGAAGAGGGCTCTGATCAAGGTCAAAATCCCTTTAACATATTGAAAAATATGAAGAAAAACTGAAAAATCAGGCTTTAAGATTACCGTAATGAAGAGTGCCCTTGATCGACAAATCAAGCAGTTAGGCGCTTTTCCATGCTAGAATGTCGCCTTGCTTAGGAGTTCAATATGGCCGTTCAACAAAATAAAAAATCACCTTCCAAACGTGGCATGCACCGTGCGCACGACTTTTTGACCGCACCTGCTACGGCTGTTGAAGCCACAACTGGTGAGGCTCATTTGCGCCACCACATTTCACCTAACGGCTACTATCGTGGTCGTAAAGTTGTTAAAACTAAAAACGACTAATCTTTTAGTCTAAACAGATAGAAGCGGCTCATTTAAAGCCGCTTTTTTCTTAGATAAATCACTTGTTGCAATCAATAAGTTTATGAGCGTTAATCTTGCTATTGATGCCATGGGCGGAGATCATGGAGTCGTCGTGACGGTTCCTGCTGCCTGCGATTTTTTGGCCAAACATGTTGATGCAAAGATTACCTTAGTGGGTAGTCCTGAGTTAATTCAGCAAGCCTTGAGCAAATTCCCTGATGCTCCGATGGAGCGTATTCA
>CALQED020000114.1 GCA_943329505.2 Polynucleobacter meluiroseus
GCGCCGACCTTGCCTTCCGAAACATCCATAATTAAGCGTGAGAGCAAATACATCCTCGGCACAATCGAGTTCAGTAAAATGTATTCATCGTCATTAGAGTGCGCACCAAAACCTTGGACGCCCATACTCTCGATCACGGGATTTTGAGTATCTAGTGCAGCAAACGCAGCGTCTGTGCCACCGCCTGCAGCTACTATCCCTAAAATTAATTCGCGCCCTAGTTCTGAATATACTTTCTTGGCATATTCAGCCATTTGCAATGATTGCGGACTAGTAACTAGTGGGGGCCGGCGACGTTCAAAAGCGATATCCACTTTGGTATCCGGAATTTGCTGGGTTTTAGCGCGCTCTCGCACCCGCTTTTCTATTACATCAAAATCTTCTTTCTTCATTACCCGAACATCAGCGGTTGCAAAGGCAATGGATGGTATGACATTTCGATTGGTCCCGGCAGTTGCTAAAGTCCAATTCATTTTGATCCCCTCTTTAGGATCTGATAAATCACGCATTTGCTGAATCTGGAATGAAAGCTCATCTAGCGCATTACGTCCCAACTCAGGAGCGGCGCCTGCATGAGATGCCTTACCAGTAATATTTAAATTGACTGCTCCAATACCAGCAGTGGTAAGAGCAATACGATCTGATTTGGCTTGTGATGCCTCGCATGAGAAAGTCACATCATGCTCCGCCCCAAGTTGAGATAAATATGCACGGGAAGCTGGCGAACTAATTTCTTCATCACCATTGATGAGTACGGTGATTTTTCCATATTGATTAAATTTCAGCTTCTTTAAGCTTTCAATCGTATGCAAGATTAAGGCTATGCCTTGTTTATCATCAGAGATGCCTAAACCGTAAGCCCGATCCCCATCAACTCGAAAAGGTTGCTTAGCTAACATCCCCTTCAGGTATACGGTATCCATATGCGCAATTAAGAGTATTTTCTTAGTACCATTCCCTTTAAATTCAGCTTTAACCATGCGGCCAGGCTTATCAGGTGTGTCATGCATGCGATACATATTTGCGCCTGGCTCGATGAACTCCACCTTGCCACCAAGCGCTTTAAGTCTGTTGAAGATGAGTTGCGAGATCTTATCTAAGCCTTCACGATCTCGGCTACCAGATTCAATGGAGACCAAGTCTTTTAAGCTTGTCAAAAAAGGTTTTTGCTCTTTTTCAACCACTGAGAATATAGGCTCTTGTGGTGCCGCTATGCAGATTACAGAAGCGCTCATTAATGCGCATAGAACTAATGCTATTTTTTTCATAGCTTCCCCAATAGATTGGCTAACTCAGCCAACATTTAATAATGAAATACTATCTATAAGACCCTGCTTCTCTTTTATATCGACACCATCATGCGACAAGCTCACCACTACACCTGATTTACTGCAAAGTAACGTTAGCATCCTTAATAACTTTGCCCCAACGGTCATATTCAAGAGCCATATACTTAGACATTGCCTCTGGTGGTGCATATGAAGCTTCTACCCCAGCGTCATATAAAGCCTTTTTAGTTTCGGGATTTGCCATCACCTTAGCAATCTCTTGATTGAGCTTATTCACAATATCTGTTGGGGTATTAGCTGGCGCTAGTAATGCCAACCAAACAGATGCTTCGTATCCTGTAACCCCTGCCTCGGAAAGCGTAGGTACATTAGGAAGCTGCGGAATACGCGCATTGGTTGTTACTGCTAAAGCCCGCAACTTACCCTGCTGAATATGGGGAAGTACATTAGGAACTCCAGCAAAGCTACTCTCAACAATTCCTGCTAGTAAATCATTTGTAGCACCGCTACTACCTTTGTAAGGAACATGCTGTAATTTTGTATCAGTCATCGTTGCAAACAAGCTACCCATTAAGTGCTGATTGCCGCCATTACCCGAAGAGGCATAACGCAAAGAATCAGGTGATGCCTTGGCTAAAGCAATGAACTCTTTTACATTTTTGGCAGGAACCTTTGGGTTAACTACAAATACATAAGCCGAATCCACCAACCTGCAAACTACAGTGAAATCCTTTAATGCGTTGTAGGGAACTTTCTTATAAACCCAAGGGCCCAGAACGTGAGCAGTTGATACCATTACTAGGGTATAGCCATCTGGAGCAGATTTAGCCACGAAATCAGTACCAATAGTTGAACCAGCGCCTGGCTTATTCTCAATCACAAATTGCTGCCCCATCGCTACAGATAGCTTTTGTCCTAAGATTCGAGCTACTACATCCGTAAAGCCACCGGGCCCAAAAGGCACGATTAACTTGATAGGCCTATCTGGATACTGAGCGTAGGCTGCCATAGGAGAAAGTAAACCGGCAGTCACTAAAAATACAAGGAAGTACTGAATCAGCTTTTTCATTTTATCCTCTATATACAGGTGTCGGCATAGTGAAGTAGCTATACAGTATTTGATAAACCATCATGTAGTTCTTTTGTTGAAAGCTGGCATGTGAGATACCTGCCATGACACTAAACTGCTTATCTGAGTTTGGTAGCAACTTGTAAAAGTCGATTAAATCATCCATACCAGCAATACCGTCATACTCACCACGCAAAATAATTGTTGGTACAGGAATTTTGGCAGGATCAACTAAAGGTAACTTAGAGCACATGTCTACATACGTACCTGTTGGCATCGAATCATCCAGCGTCAAAATGGCATCTGCAAAGGCTTCGATCGTTGCATCATCTGCCGTACCGGGATGATCGCGATCAAACACACTGCGTACAAAAGCGCGGTCAATTGGACGTCTGTTCTTGGTAAGAAATTCAGGTAACTTCTTCTTGCGCTGCTCTAAGGTATGACTACCTTCGCCAGTCCAAACAAAGGCATCGAGTGCTAGTTTTGCAACTCGCTCAGGCTTTCTTTGGGCAAATAAAGCTGCCTTCAAGGCTCCAGATGAAATACCGTACATCAATAAGGATTTAGAACTGGTATGCGCAAGGATGTATTCGCTACCCGCGACTAAATCATCAGCACCGTTACTGATATCAAAATTAATATCACGTTTCTTATCAGAGCGGCCATAACCCTCGTTGTCCATGGTCCATGTTTCAAATCCTTGATCCGCAAACCAATCCATCGCGGAAGAAAATGGGCGTCCAGGAACACTCAAATCAAAGGTGGGCTGAGAAGCCATAGAAGAGCCATGTACAAAAAAGATCGTACCCAAAAAAGGTTTATTCGGGTTTGCCTTTTTTTGCCACATAAATAAATTAATGTCGTCGCGTTTGATCCAGTGCTCAACGCCGCCAGTCCAGGTTACTGCTGCCATCTAAGTCTCCTAATTAAATACAAATTACTACGTAAGCCCTCTATGATGCCAAAAAATGAGCCTGCAAGCTAATATTTTGCTGCAGTCTCAGCAGGTTAAGGGCTAGGCTTACTTTCCAGTCGCACCAGCGTCAGTCCAGCTAGCCACTCGACCTGAACGCAAGGCCTCCTCAGCAGAGAAATTGAGCTCTACCTTAATACCATTGATTGGCTCGCGCATAAATAGCTGATAAAGATTGGAGTTGTGGGCCTTACGCTCATTAAATTCAATGCCGTTCTTAGTGAGGCGCTCAATAAACTCATCAATACCATCGCAATTAAAGCAAACATGATCAATTCGACCGGATCCTAGTGCGCCAGCTGCTGAATAGTCTTGATTAGCCTTATCTGAAGGCGTTTTTAAATAAGTATCCTGATGTTCAGAAAATTTCGCCTTACCAATATGGAGCACATCTTGATCGCCAATGTAGAGCCAATAAACTGGAAATCCAAAATCTGGATGATCGCCACTACGAAAGCCTAGATTTTTACAAAACCAATCTCTCGTGCCCTCAGGATCATGGGTCAATATTAAGAGATGCTCCATGAATTTCAATCCCATAATCTTTTATCCTTTTGAATTTCTAGAATGAATCTTTTGGAGCGGGGACCTGCTGGCGATACCAATCAGAAATCCACTCTCCAGTCTTAATCAAAACACCCTCTTTACTTTGGATGTGATCAAGCAACTTTTCAAAATAACCAATGCGATGCGGTGCGCCAGTGATGTATGGATGAACACTAATTGCCATCACTCTGGTAATAGACTCACTCTCAGACCACAAGCGTTCAAATTGATTAATTCCTCGCGTCATCATTTCTTCTGCACTATTACTCTGCAATAGCATCATCGGGATATCATTAATCTCAACTGTATATGGGACAGATAACACTGGCTTCGGTTTAGCCTTAATCCAAACTGGCTGATCATCTAGCACCCAATCAGCTACATATTCAATACCAGCTTGAGATAAGCAATCAATTGTTGCATCATTCTCAGTAAGGCCAGGGCTTTCCCAACCTACTGGGGCTTTACCACTAAACCGTTTGATTGCATCAACAGTTTTCTCAATGGACTCAAGTTGATTGGGGACCTTATGCATTGGACCTTGCACATATCCATGGCCCATCATCTCCCAGCCTTTATTGAGGCCCGCTTCTGCAACACGCGGATAAGAACTACACACAATTCCATTGGTTGCCAAGGTGGGAATAATATTGCGTTGATTTAAGGCGTCAAAGATGCGCCAAAAACCGACTCGCATCCCATATTCATGCCATGCCCAGTTTGGTAAGTCTGGCTGAAGCGGTTGCCCCATCGGCGGAGAAAGGACTGTTCTTGGCATAGGATTTTCCATAGACCAATGTTCAATATTGACAATCAACCAAACGACCATCCGTGCAGACTCGGGCAAGACTAATTTAGGCCTATCGAGAATTGCAGAAAAAGGTACGCGAGAACTTAGTAATTCATTCATTTTTTGTCCCTACTACTATGGTTTAATCATTATCAGATTTATTTTTATTAATGCCATCTTACCTTCCGACCGATTGAATGTAAACCGTGAATATACAAAGCAAATCCAATATATTGGAGCTAGATAAAGTCTCCGCGTTTTGTAAACATGCTCCAGTTAAAATTCAGGCTTCTCAGGAAGGCCCTCTCAACGGACTAAGTTATGGCGTAAAAGATATTTACGATATTGCAGGTATTCCAACGGCGTTTGGTAGCCCCGCATGGCTTAATACTCATCCCATACCAAGCAATACCGCTACTTTCATCAAAACCTTATCGAATGCTGGAGCTACTTTAGTAGGCAAAACGCATACCGATGAATTAACGTACAGCATCCTCGGAATCAATGCGCACTATGGAACGCCGCTCAATAGCGCTGCGCC
>CALQED020000115.1 GCA_943329505.2 Polynucleobacter meluiroseus
CTATGCAGCATTTAAATTCTTCTTGTATACCTTGCTTGGATCCTTGCTAACCTTGGTTGCCATGCTGTATTTGTATAACGTGACCAATAGCTTTGATATCTTGGTTTGGCAAAATGCCCGCCTCGATATCGTTGAACAAATTCTGTTGTTCTTTGCATTCTTCATGGCCTTTGCGGTCAAAGTCCCGATGTGGCCTTTACATACTTGGTTGCCAGATGTTCACGTTGAAGCACCAACAGGCGGTTCAGTCGTATTGGCAGCCATCATGCTCAAACTGGGTGCTTACGGCTTCCTGCGTTTCTCATTACCGATTGCACCAGATGCCAGCCAATATCTTGGCCCATTTGTAATCTTCTTGTCCCTAGTTGCCGTGATTTATGTTGGCGCAGTAGCATTGGTTCAAAAGGATATGAAAAAGCTGGTTGCTTATTCATCAGTAGCGCATATGGGCTTTGTGACCCTTGGGTTCTTCCTCTTTAGCCCATTGGGTATTGAGGGCGGTATTGTGCAAATGATTTCACATGGCTTTGTTGCTGGTGCCATGTTCTTGTCTATCGGTGTGCTGTACGACCGCATGCATACCCGTCAAATTGCTGATTACGGCGGTGTTGTACACCGCATGCCCGCATTTACGGCGTTTGCGGTATTAATGGCGATGGCCAACTGCGGCTTGCCGGCGACATCCGGATTTGTGGGAGAGTTTATGGTGATTCTGGCTGCCGTGGACTATGACTTTGTGATCGGCATCCTGGCTGCAACCGCATTGATTCTGGGTGCTGCGTATTCCTTATGGATGGTCAAACGCGTATTTTTCGGTACGATTAATAATGCTCAAGTTGAGGAACTTAAAGACCTCAATGCCCGTGAATATTTTCTAATGGCTGTATTAAGCATTTGTGTCATTGGTATGGGTGTGTATCCAAAACCTTTTACTGATGTAATCCATCCAGCTGTGATTAATCTGCTACAGCATGTTGCTGTAAGCAAACTCTGAGTAAAAGCACATGCAAGCATTCGACCTCTACGCCATCCTGCCGGAACTCGTTTTACTGATTGTCACCTGCTTATTATTAGTAGCAAGCGTGTATGTTCCTGAAAGAGTTACTTCAACCCCTGGTGTAGAGCAGGATATTTTCCATACGCCTCGTGGTGTTGGATTTGTGTATTTCTTTACAATCATTTTATTAGCCTATTTGATCATTGCCCTGATAGGCCGCATGGGCGATCCTGCGCTAGTAGCCATGAATGGCTTATTCCAGTCTGATCCCATATCTAACTTATTAAAAGCCTGTTCATGCGGTGCTGTCTTGGTCAGCTTGATTTACTCCAAGCAATATTTACAAGATCGTGCCTTATTTCGTCCAGACTTCATTGTTTTGGTATTGCTCGCTCTCTTAGGTCAATTTGTTTTGATCTCTGGTGCGAATCTGTTGACCTTATATCTAGGTCTGGAACTCATGGCCTTACCGATGTACGCCTTGGTAGCGATGCGTCACACGAGCGAGAAGAGTGTTGAGGCGGGCATTAAGTATTTCATCCTCGGTGCATTGGCATCTGGTTTCTTGTTATACGGTATGTCGATGCTGTATGGCGTGACAGGCTCATTGGATTTAATCGAAATCTTTAAAACTGTAGCTGACCCACGCGTCAATCATTTGGTCATGGCGTTTGGTTTGGTATTTATTGTTTCCGGCTTAGCATTTAAGTTGGGCGTGGTGCCATTTCATATGTGGGTTCCGGATGTGTATCAAGGCGCGCCAACGGCCGTCACTTTGATGATTGCTGCAGCACCAAAGCTAGCGGCATTTGCACTCCTGTTCCGCTTACTGGTCAATACCTTGTTGCCCTTGATGGGTGACTGGCAGCCAATGTTAATCCTGCTGGCCGTTCTGTCTCTCATCGTTGGCAATGTAACAGCCATTGCTCAGACTAACCTCAAGCGGATGCTGGCTTACTCTGCAATCGCTCAGATGGGTTTTGTCTTGCTAGGCATGCTGTCCGTATTTGATGATCACGCCTTTAGTGCCTCGATGTTCTATGCCATTACCTATGTACTCACCACGCTTGGTACCTTCGGTCTCTTGATGGCGCTGTCTCGCAAAGGTTATGACTGTGAGACTTTGGATGGCCTCAAAGGTTTAAATAAGAAACATCCTTGGTTTGCCTTCATTGGCTTAGTGATGATGTTCTCTTTGGCGGGTATTCCGCCAACCGTCGGCTTTGCAGCTAAATTGGGCGTATTAGAAGCCTTAGTAGATGGCGAGAATACTTTCTTGGCGGTTATTGCAGTGCTGGCTTCTTTGGTTGGTGCGTTCTACTACCTAAGAGTTGTCAAGGTCATGTACTTTGATGAGCCAGCCCATGAATTTAGTATTTCTGGATCAGGCTTTACCAAAGGACTATTAAGTTTGAACACCATCATGGTGTTGATGCTTGGTATCGTTCCTGCTGGCTTGATGAGTCTTTGCTTGGATGCTATGCGCCGCACTTTATTAGGCTCATAAATTTAACAGCTCCCATTAAAAGGCTCCCATCGGAGCCTTTGTTGTTTTAAGCTTAGGTGCGCACTTGTGTGACACTAATTTGACACCGAAATGACATCCAGCTTCTGTAATATGAATGAAATAATGAACTCACAGCGAAAGAAATTTGATGACTGAAAAATCCTTTCAGGATCTACCTACTGGCGATCAGCATTTGCGCGAAGAGCGGATATCTGGTGAGGATATCTACGGTGGCATCTTTTTAAATATGAAGCGCGATCAGGTACGCTTGCCTGATGGTCAGATGGCGGCTAGAGAGTACTTAACGCATCCAGGTGCGGTTGCCATCGTTGCACTATTAGATGATGGTAGGGTGCTGCTAGAGCGTCAATATCGCTATCCCATTGCTAAAGCTTGTATAGAAATCCCCGCTGGAAAATTAGACCCTAATGAGGCTCCACTGATTTGTGCACAACGTGAGTTAGAGGAAGAGACGGGATATACCGCCAAAAAGTGGAGCTATATCCGCCGCATTCATCCAGTGATTTCGTATTCAACTGAGTTTATTGACATTTATTTGGCTGAGGATTTGGTTCCGGGCAAGAGCAAGCTCGATGATGAAGAGTTCTTGGATGTCTTTGCCGCACCCTTGGAGCAACTCATTGCCTGGGTAGAGGAGGGCGAAATTACCGACGTCAAAACCACGATTTCTGCCTATTGGCTCGATCGTTATCGTCGGGGCCTGGTAAAACCAACGCCTATTAAATAGGCAGTATATAAACCCGCTTAAAATAGGATCTATTGAATTTGGTATTTTTGTCCTTATATAGGTCTTATGAAAGTCTATAACCTTGCTTGCCCCCTAGATCATCGCTTTGAGGGATGGTTTGCCTCAGAAGAGGATTGTCTTGCCCAGCAGGACAAGGATATGCTTGCCTGCCCAGTCTGCGATAGCACCAACATTACCCGCATGCCATCAGCCCCTCGGATTGCAAAATCGACCTCAACAGCCTTAACTAGCCCGAACGAAGATATTGGCAAAACGACTGGTGAAGTCGTAGCCCTGACGGGTAATGATCACTCTAATCTGGAGGCTCAAGTCCAGGCTGCTTTTCTGAAGGGTATGCACGAGCTCATGGGTAAGTCTGAGGATGTGGGTAGCTCATTTGCGGAAGAGGCTAGGAAGATCCACTATAAAGAAGCCCCTGAGCGCAGTATTCGTGGTCAGACCACCCTAGATGAGGCTGAATCCCTCAGGGATGAGGGTATTGAGGTCTTGGCCGTACCTATGATGCCAGCCTTCAAAAACACCCTGCAGTAGGCCTAAAATATAGTATTTTGCTGCTAGTGGATGTCAATAGGCTGAGCGATCGACTATTATTCTGAGATCCTGAGTTAATTAACCAGCGCATTGTAAAACCATTAAATCAGTTATGACTGGTTTAATAAATAGTGCAATCTATTCCTAGTTTTACCCATACTCGTTTTTTGTGGATTAAGTAATGAAGTCTGAAGATAAAATTCGAGTTCTGATAGTCGATGATTCTGCGGTCATGCGACGCATCATCATGACCTCACTAATGAAGCACCCTGACATTGAGGTTATCGGTACTGCTGGTAATGGTTTGCTCGCAATCGAATCAATCAAGCGTTTAAATCCTGATGTTGTGACTTTGGATGTTGAAATGCCGCAGATGGATGGCATCACTGCATTACGAGAGATTCGTAAAACACATCCTAGTCTCCCCATCGTTATGTTTAGTTCAACCACTCAACGTGGGGCTAGCGCTACGATGGATGCCTTAACTTATGGCGCCAGTGATTATGTCGGCAAGCCTCAAGCATCTGCAGACCCTGCTGATGCTTACAGAGTTCTGGAAGAAACTCTAATTCCTAAGATTAAGGCCTTGTGTCAACGTGCATCTGGGGATAGTAAAAAGGGTATATCGATTAAAGATCGGGGTGCGGCCCGCCGAGAGGCGCTTGCAATACCTGCGCCAGAAAAAGTGACGGCTTTACCGATTAGTCAAAGCTCTCCATCAGAAAATCCAAAGGTGGTAAGGCCAGAAGGTCGGCCACTTTATCCGGTCAATGCACTCTGTATCGGGGTTTCTACCGGTGGACCAGCAGCCTTGATGAAGATTTTTGAGTTGTGGCGAACTCCTTTGCCAGTACCCATCTTTATCGTTCAACACATGCCTCCAAAGTTCACCACCTTATTGGCAGCACGCCTAACGGAGATTGGGGTGATGCCAGTGCAGGAGCCCTATGATGGTCAAGAGGCATTAGCAGGCCATGCGTATTTAGCGCCTGGCGGGTACCATCTCGAATTAAAGCAGAAGGGTACAAAAGTCTTGATGTATTTGAATGATGACCCTCCTGAGAATTCGTGCAAGCCAGCTGTTGATGTGTTGTTTAGAAGTGCTGCGAAAGTCTATGGACAGTCATTATTAGCGGTCGTTCTGACGGGTATGGGCTACGATGGTTTGCGTGGTGCAGAGGACATTATTCGTAGCAATGGGGTAGTGTTAGCGCAAGACGAGGCAACTAGCGTCATTTGGGGAATGCCTGGAGCAATTGCTCAAGCAGATTTAGCTGAAAAAGTGCTTTCTCTAGAGGCTATTCCTGATGAAATTTTGTTTCGGACTAATCTGAGATGAGCTTAGAGAACAGCCCGATTGATCAAGCAGATGTCGAGAGCTTCTTTA
>CALQED020000116.1 GCA_943329505.2 Polynucleobacter meluiroseus
CAGGAGTTTGGCATTGTGATGCCAGTGCGTGAACTGACGATGAATTTCTATAAGCCTGGACGCTTAGACGACATTCTGTATATCGATCAGGTCATTGAGCACCGAGGTCGTACACAAGTGACTGTAAAACAAACTGCGCAAAGAAAATTGCCCGATAGCGAGGAACTTCAAATCATTGCAAGCGCTTCACTCCATATCGTTTGCGTTGATACCACCTCACTCAAACCTAAAGCATGGCCGGATTGGCTATTTTTGGCAGAATAATACCAACTATGGAGCGTAATCTATCAGAAGGAAAGTTGCTGACCTTTGTTCAGGAACTCAGCCTGCTGCTTGAGCAAAAGCCAAGCGAAGAAATCATTTTCATCAAAGGCAAGAAACTATTAGCGCGTCTCATCGCTGTCGATGATTGGTTACCAGAAGAATTTACCAAGACTCATCCACAGTATTACCAACAATATCTTCTGTATGCCGATCCGCTAGAGCGTTTTTCTGTTGTCAGCTTTGTTTGGGCACCAGGTCAAAAAACGCCTATACATAACCATACGGTTTGGGGCATGCTCGGCCAGCTGCGCGGAGAAGAAAGAGATACCCCTTACTACCGCCAGGCGGATGGTAGCTTTAAGGCTGGTGAAGCTAGTATTTGCGCTCCCGGCAATGTTGATATCGTCTCACCAAGCACACACGATATTCACGTAGTAGAAAACAGTCATTTAGATCAAACCTCGATCAGTATTCATGTATATGGCGGGAATATCGGCAGAATTAAGCGCTCGGTGTTTGATCCAGCGACTGGTATAGAAAAACCGTTTGTCTCAGGCTATGCTAATGCCCTAGTTCCTAACCTCTGGAACCAGTCATCATCCAATAAATAGCGTGCTTGAGTTGCAATGACTTAAAATAGCGGCTCTTACTGCAAACGCACATGCGTGGCAGCTCACCCCATTGACCGGGATAGTCGATTATTAAGTACGTTGAATACGGGTCAATACTATATTGGCTCCTATGTTATTTACAGATCTTGGTTTATCAGAATCCATTCTTCGCGCTATTACCGAAGAAGGTTACACAAGCCCTACCCCAATTCAAGCAAAATCCATTCCTGCCGTTTTAAAAGGCGGGGATCTTTTAGCTGCTGCACAAACGGGCACAGGGAAAACGGCTGGCTTCACGCTGCCGATCCTGCAACGCTTAAGTAGCTCAAAGCTCAATCATGGGAAACGATTACTGCGGGTGTTGATTCTGACGCCCACCCGCGAACTGGCTGCTCAAGTTCAAGAATCTGTTGTCACTTATGGCAAGTACACCGGCCTGAAATCTACCGTCATCTTTGGTGGCGTTGGTGCCAATCCGCAGATTAAAGCGATTGCTGCTGGCCTGGATATTTTGGTTGCCACACCGGGTCGCCTACTTGATTTGATGTCACAAAAGTGCGTCTCCCTAAACGATATTGAAATTCTGGTGTTAGATGAAGCTGACCGGATGCTCGATATGGGATTCTTGCGGGATATCAAAAAGATCTTGGCTGCGCTTCCTAAGAAACGTCAGAATCTATTGTTTTCTGCAACCTTCTCCACAGAAATTAAGCAATTAGCAGATGGCTTACTCAATTCACCTGAGCTGATTGAGGTAGCTCGCAGCAATAGCGCGAACGAAGCCATTGCTCAACTGATTCATCCGGTAGATAGAACTAAGAAGCACCCCTTATTGGCACACCTTATTCAAAGTAACGACTGGAAACAAGTGCTGGTATTTACTCGCACGAAGCATGGCGCAAACAAACTCGTCACCCAATTAGAAAAGGATGGCATCACCTGCATGGCCATTCATGGCAATAAGAGTCAAACTGCACGCACTAAGGCTTTGACTGATTTCAAGGCAGGCAAATTAACGGCATTGATAGCCACTGATATTGCTGCGCGAGGCATCGATATCGATCAATTACCCCATGTAGTGAACTATGACCTGCCCAATGTTTCTGAAGACTATGTGCATCGTATTGGACGTACTGGTCGCGCTGGCTCCAATGGTGTTGCGGTTTCATTGGTTTGTGTAGATGAACACCAAATGCTGCGGGATATTGAGAAGCTTATTAAACAAAAGTTACCTCAAGAGGTAATCGCTGGATTTGAACCAGATCCCAATGCAGTAGCCCAACCCATTCAACTGCGCAGCCAACAACACCAACAATCTAGAAAGCCTCGCAGTAGCGGCAACTCTAACTCTAGTAGTGCACCCGCTAAAAAAGCGCCTGCTAAACGGAGTAGCCCTCCGAAAAGAAGCTTCAATCGTTAAATTTGATTCAGATAAAATATGAATATGGCGCCAACAGCAAACCTCGAGATGAATGAACCACGCTTAACCTCCCTCTCTCATGGTGGCGGCTGTGGTTGCAAGATTGCACCAGGAGTACTCTCTGAGATTCTCAAGAGTGTTCCACAATTGCCCTTCCCTAAAGAATTGCTCATCGGCATTGAAACCTCTGATGATGCTGCTGTTTATCAAATCAATGAATCGCAAGCTATTGTCGCGACGACAGATTTCTTCATGCCTATCGTGGATGATCCCTTTGATTTTGGAAAGATTGCTGCAACCAATGCGATTAGCGATATCTATGCAATGGGTGGGACCCCTTTATTCGCGCTCGCTTTGGTGGGCATGCCCATCAAAATCTTATCCAATAAAACAATTGCCAGGATTTTAGAGGGCGGTGCAGAAGCATGTCGTACTGCTGGCATTCCGATTGCTGGTGGTCACACGATTGATTCTGTAGAACCCATTTATGGCTTAGTGGCCATCGGGATTGTTGACCCCAAGCGAGTCAAGAGCAATGCAAGTGCTCAACCCGGTGATGTACTAATTTTAGGAAAACCACTTGGTGTCGGTATTTTGTCGGCAGCATTGAAAAAAGATTTGCTGAGCCCAGATAGCTATCAAGAAATGATTTTGAATACCACCAAGCTCAATACTGCTGGCCCTGATTTAGCAAAACTTGCAGGCGTACATGCTTTAACGGATGTCACTGGCTTTGGTTTAGCAGGTCATACCCTTGAATTAGCAAGAGGCTCGAATTGCACTGCCCACATTGACTGGAGCCAGGTACCGCTACTCTCGAATGTACAAAACTTGGCTGATGATGGAGTCATCACTGGAGCATCAGATCGTAATTGGCTGAGCTATGGTGATGATGTTGGCATTTCAGAAGACTTCACCCCAGCACAACGGGCTTTGTTAACGGATCCACAAACCAGCGGCGGCCTCCTCGTCTCCTGCAGTCCTGACAGCGTCACAGAAGTCTTGGAGATCTTTCGTCAACATCATTTCCTAGCTGCCAGAGTGATCGGTCACATGAGCAAACGCCAAGAGAAGCCTTTGCTTATTGCTTGAGATTAAAGACGCTGGAGAAATCTAGCTGACCATTCCCAGCTTTACTGTGGGCTTCATAGAGTTCTTGCGCCAACTGACCAAGCGGAATACTGGCATCAAGGTCTTGCGCATTCTCAGTAGCTAAGCCCAAGTCTTTGAGCATTAGATCGACGCCAAAGCCACCTGCATAGCCTTTAGATGAGGGAACGTTTTCCATCACTCCAGGACATGGGTTGTACAACTCTAAGGTCCAGTTGCGACCAGAGCTCTTGGACATGATGTCAGAAAGCACTTTAGGATCCATGCCGTTCGCAATACCCAAACGCAATGCTTCACTCGTACCCAGCATCTGAATACCCAAGAGCATGTTATTGCAGACCTTGACGGTCTGACCAGCACCACTAGCACCGGCATGAAAAATATTCTTGCCCATTTTTTCTAGAACCGGACGAATGCACTCCACCACCGAGCTTTCACCGCCCACCATAAAGGTCAAGGTAGCCGCCTGAGCACCGGCAGTTCCTCCAGAGACTGGCGCATCTACCATCGCAAAGCCTTTCGCTTTAGCTGCACTGGCAACTGCTTGCGCCACCTTTGGCGAGATCGTTGAGCAATCAATTAACAATGTCTTGGGATTGGCATTTGCCAGTAGACCCGATTCACCCAAATACACGCTTTCTACATGGCGTGAGGCTGGCAACATCGTAATCAAGATATCTGCCTTGTTAGCTGCAGCATTAGCATTCGTAGACAGCGTGCCACCGGCAGCAGCAAAAGCCTCTGATTGACTTTGCACCAAATCAAAACCAGTCACGTGGTGCCCTGCCTTCAATAAATTGATTGCCATGGGTAAGCCCATGTTTCCTAAACCAATAAATCCGATATTCATATTGCTCCTAATGACATGATTTCACTTTACTAAGTCTCATTTCAAGATATCACTAATAATGCATTACTTCATCTCTTTGGCCATTCGCAATGAAGCAATCAAACTTACTCTCTTTGAGATGGTCCTCTAAAAAGAAAAAAGCCTAGCGGGTTAGGCTAGGCTTTTAGATCAATGAGGATAAGAATTACTTCTTAGCTTCCATTGCCTCTTTTGTAGCAGTGATTTCTTTACGACGCTCTTTACAAGCTCCAGCGATTTCTTGCAAGGCTTTACGAGCGCGAGCTGCAGACGCCTTAATGCCTTTTTCAATAAATTTTTCGTTTTCAGCTTTGTATGTTTCGAAAGCAGCTAACAATGTATCGTGTTGTGACATCTTGTCTCCCATTAATCAAATAAATATTCATACCAACAACGAAATCAGTATATCCCCATAAAAACCACTAAAAATAGTGATTTTTATAAGGGATAACTCTTAGAAGCAGTCCTTCAGCCAAAATGCTTTAATTACTCAAAATGTCTTGGAGGCACACAAAATGCGCACAAATATCCTACTTTTGGTGGCTACTACCCTGCTTTCCCTGCTGTCCTTGTCTGCAGGGGCTCAAAACACTGCCTGGCCAGCCCCTAATAAGCCCATTACCTTTATTAACCCCTTTCCCCCAGGTGGTGCAGTAGACGCCTTTGGCCGACCTTTAGCGAAGCAACTTTCAGCCCAACTGAATGACTCGATCTTGGTAGATAACCGCGGAGGTGCCGGCGGAACCCTTGGTGCTGGAGTTGCGGCAAAAATGGCTCCTGATGGGTACACCTGGTTTCTTGGTGCGGTACATCACTCTATTGCGCCTAGCATGTATCCCAATCTCTCTTATGACATTACCAAAGACTTTGAACCGATTGCCA